>NZ_NPJC01000001.1:0-176404 GCF_002251405.1 Prevotella sp. P4-98
TGGAGGAATATATCTCGTACTATAACAACAAGAGAATTAAGCTTAGGCTCGGCATGAGTCCTGTACAATACAGGAAACAACATCAAAACAAATAAGATAAACCGTCCAACTTTTTGGGGTCACATCAAAATCTTAACGAAAATCTAAAAAAAATCTTTAACGAAAATCATAAATCATAGATTATAGATCAGAACTAATCTTTTGTTGGTTCAATATGCAGCATAATGTGGGTGTCGGCACCAAACTCAGCTCGGATGGCCCGTTCGATGGAGGAGGCATGCTGATGGGCATCGGAGAGCTTGAGGTCGCTTGGTAAACGAAGATGCATTTCGATGGCGATATTATTGCCTATACGACGCGTGTAGAGTTGGTGGATGTCGCTTGCCAACGGATCACGATAGACGATGTCGCAAATCTTTTGTTCTACGGATTCAGGAAGACTTTCTTCTAAGAGTTCTCCTGATGCCTGACGCAAAATGCGAAAGGCGGCATAGAAGATCATGAAGCTCACTACAACAGCGGCAATGGGGTCGAGGACTGCCCATTGCTGACCAAGTATGATGGCTCCTCCAATACCTATGGCTGTGCCGATTGACGAAAGGGCATCGCTACGATGGTGCCAGGCATTGGCTTCAAGGGCTTGTGACTTGACTGCACGTGCAGTTTGGCGCGTCAGGCGGAATACGATTTCTTTGGCAACAATACTGAAGATGGCAGCAAAGAATGCTAACACTCTTGGGACTTCTAACTGTTTGCCGTGGATGGCGTCAATGATCTTCATGATGCCGTTCCATGCCAGCAGGATGGCTACAAGCATCAACGCCATTCCTACTATCGACGAGGCAATGGTTTCGTACTTTCCATGTCCATAGTCGTGGTCTTTGTCGGCAGGTTTGCTACTTAGCCTGACCATGACTATCACTACGATATCGGTAAGGAAATCGCTTAGCGAGTGTACGGCATCGGCTATCATGGCTGCGGAATGGCAGAAAATGCCTGCTGCGAATTTTGCCAATAGCAACACCATATTGACCACGCTGCCCATGAGGGTTACTTGATAGATTCGGCGTTCGCGAGAATCTTTTTTTGTTTTGCTTGCCATTTTTCTTTTATCGTTTGGTTGACCGTCAATCACGGGCTGCAAAAATACTATTTTTTTCTTAGACAGCCAAGCCTTCTGCCTATTACTTTTTGCTGTATTTTACAATGGTTAGGGTATGGCCTGAATCAGTCATGAAGGTTTAATGGAAATTTGATGCAGAATATTTTGTGTTTCAAAAGAAATCATGTACTTTTGCAGCTCTTTTGTACAAAGCATATGAATAGTCAGTTACGCGGTGTGGTTAATGGTATCATTTCTGGTGTATCGTTTGGAATGATACCTTTGTTTTCAATTCCTGTTATTGCTGCAGGAATGGATAATGTTAGCATCCTGGTATATCGTTTTCTGTTTGGTTCGGCAGCCATGCTTGCCATTCTCCTGTTACGTAAGACGAATATGCGTGTGAGTCTGTCAGAACTGCTGCGTATCGTGTTGCTTGCCATCTTCTATATTACCACAGCCCTCGCAACACTTGAATGTTACAAGTATCTGTCGTCGGGTATTGCAACGGCTTTGGTTTATACCGACCCCATCTGGTGTGCACTCATCGGACTGGCATTTCTCGGTGATAAGTTCTCCATCAAACTCACCTCTAGTATTTTGTTAGCCTCTCTGGGTGTGATGATGATGACTGGTGTGTTTTCTGGAGATGGCACCTTCTCGATGATTGGTCTCCTATTGGGATTGGCGTCTGGACTGGCGTATGGTATCTATCTCATCCTTGTGCCTCGATTGAAAGTGAAGCACATCGCGAGTCTAAAACTCACCTTTTATGTGTTTTTCACGGGTATGTGGCTACTGATTGCCTATAGTCTGATGACCAACGGTGGGGTGGAAGAAGTTCCTGACAGCAGTTGCTGGCTTGACCTGGCGCTCTTAGGTTTGATTCCTACGGCAATAAGTAATATCTGCGTGACTGTTTCGCTGAAACTCATCGACAGTACGATCGTGGCTATTCTTGGTGCTTTTGAACCGCTGACTGCCATGGTGGTTGGTGTTGTGATACTGGGTGAGCCCTTGGGATTTATTGGTGTTGTCGGTGGGATGCTGATTCTCGTTGCCGTTGCTATTCTGACTATCAACCCACAGAAACTCAAGCTCATACGAAAGTAATGTGTTACACGGATTTTTAATATCTCACACGGATTACGGACTTTTTTCTTAACAAAAACCTCGGAAGTACCAACATGAAAATCTGTGAGACATTAGATCTCTTGCGAGATCTGTTGCAGATAGGCGGTGAAGGAGGGGTGAGTGGTGCGCTGCCAGATGTCGCCTAAGAATGCGGCACCACCGAAATGGTGGGACTTGAGGTATGGGAGATGGCGGGCGGTGACTCCACCTAAGGCTACTACCTGATGGTCGATGATGCCAGAATGGGCGGCTTGCCGCAGGACGGACTCCTGGAATGCGGCGTGGTAACCGGTCTTGGAAATGCTGTTGAAGATGGGACTGAGAAATACGTAGTCGCACTGGGTCTTGCGCTCTGCTACCTCTGCAAGACTGTGGCACGAAGCGGAAAGGCTGCCGTGGAAGGCGGCGGGGGACTGGGGATTGCGACGGTTGAGGTGAATGCCGTGGAGGGGAAACTCTTCGACAAGGTGGAAATGGTCGTGGAGCACGATGCGATCAAGCCACTGAGTAGGAACGGTGGCAAGAAACTGTCTGACGGCGTCTGCCGAGGCGGTGGGCTTGCGCACATGGAGCAGGTCGATACCGCTGCGGAAGAGGGTGTCGATGGTAGAAACCTCTCCCGGCAGAAAGTCAGGAGAGGTGATGACAATCCATTTCATAGGTTGCAGGATGAAGATGGATGGTTATTTCTTGAGTTTCTCGATGATCTGGTCGGCAACGCGCTTTCCTGACATCAGCATGCCACCGAAAATAGGCCCCATGCGAGGAGTGCCTGCCACTGCAGACGATGCCATGCCGCAGACGTAGAGGCCGGGGTAGATCTCACGGGTGCCTTCTACGACCATGCGCTCGCCTTCTATTACGTCGAGGGAACGCTCGCCGATAACACCGCCGGTGGCTGTGTCGAGGCTGATGCCGTTTTTGCGGGCAACGACCTTACACATCTCGCTGTCGTGACCTGTGCCGTCGATAACGCATTTCGCCATGATATTGAGCGGGTCAACATGGAGGCCCTCACGGAGTACTGGAGTCCAGTTGACCACAACACCACTGACAACATTGTTTTTGAAGATGACGTCTTCTACCGAATAGCAGTTGAAGATGGTGGCACCGGCATGAACGGCGTGGTAGAGCAGGGCAGATGTGCTCTCTACGGAGTCGATGGTGTAGAGTCCGTCTTCAAAGGCCTGATAGTTGATGTCGAAGTCCTTGACGATGTGCATGGCTTCTTCCTGAATGACAATCTGGTTGAACATCATTGCGCCTCCCCACATACCGCCACCAGGAGACAACTTGCGGTCGAACTGGGCTACACGGAGACCTGCCTTGGCGAGGTAATAGGCGGCGACGATGCCTGAGGGGCCTCCGCCCACAATGGCTACGTCGAGATTCAGATTACGTTGGAGTTTGTCGAAATAGGTACTGATGATACCTTTTGATACTTGTGTTTCAATCATTGTTTGTTGTTGTTTATTGGGTTATAGATTTGTTACTTTTCTTCTTCGCAGCTCTTTAGGGAATGGCTGATGCGTGCTGCGCAGAAATTAGGGCCACACATGGTGCAGTAGTTGGCATCGACGGAATTGCTTGCCTTGTAGTATTCCAGGGCGCGTTCGGGATCTAACGAGAGGTTGAACTGGTCTTTCCAACGGAAGTCGTAGCGTGCCTTGCTCAGCGCATTGTCGCGGACGGTGGCACCGGGATGACCCTTGGCAAGGTCGGCAGCATGGGCGGCAATCTTATAGGTTACAACACCAGTGCGCACATCGTCTTTGTCGGGGAGGGCAAGGTGCTCCTTAGGGGTGACGTAGCAGAGCATGGCGGTGCCGTACCATCCGATCATCGAGGCGCCGATGGCAGAGGTGATGTGGTCGTAGGCGGGGGCAATATCGGTGACGAGCGGACCGAGGGTGTAGAAGGGTGCTCCGTGGCATTTCTCGATTTGGCGCTCCATATTCTCCTTGATCTTATGCATGGGAACATGACCGGGACCTTCGATGAATGCCTGTACGTGTTTGGCCCAAGCACGCTCTACGAGTTCACCCATGGTGTCGAGTTCGGCAAACTGCGCCGCGTCGTTGGCATCGTAGGTAGAACCGGGACGGAGGCCGTCACCAAGGGAGATGGCTACATCGTACTGGGCACAGATGTCGCAGATGTCATCGAAGTGCTCGTAGAGGAAACTCTCTTTCTGGTGTACCTTACACCATTTGGAGATGATACTGCCTCCGCGACTGACAATACCCGTCAGACGGGTGTCGGCAAGATGGATGTTCTTCAGACGGATGCCGCAATGGATGGTGAAATAGTCCACACCCTGTTCGCACTGCTCGATGAGCGTATCGCGGAAAATCTCCCACGTCAGGTCTTCTGCCTTGCCGTTGACCTTCTCAAAAGCCTGATACATCGGTACGGTACCTACGGGAACAGGGCAGTTGCGCAGAATCCATTCGCGCGTTTCGTGGATGTCTTTTCCCGTGGAAAGGTCCATCAGCGTGTCGCCGCCCCATTTGCAACTCCATACGGCCTTTTCCACCTCTTCCTCGATGCCCGATGTGGTGGCGGAATTACCGATATTGGTATTGATCTTCACCAGGAAATTGGTACCGATAATCATCGGCTCGCTTTCGGGATGCTTGCGGTTGGCTGGGATTACGGCACGTCCCTCAGCAATCTCCTTGCAGACAAATTCCGGGGTGATGTGGGTGGTAATGCCCAATTCCTCGCAGTTCATGTTCTCGCGTATTGCCACATACTCCATCTCTTGCGTGATGATGCCCTGTTTGGCGAAGTACATCTGTGTCTCTCCCGCCTTGCGACCGTCAATCCACGGTTGACGCAATTTAGGGAGTCCCTGTTTCAGGTCGATAGCCATATCGGGGTCGCTGTACGGTCCGCTGGTGTCATAGACATAGACGGGGGCATTGGCTTCTTCATGGCGCACATCGCCCTTGAAAGTGACGGTGGGGGTGAGGTTTACCTTTCTCATACCCACGCGCAGTTCCGGATAGCGTTTTCCTTGCAGATAGACTTTCTCGGAAGATGGATAATTGATCTTGATTTTTGTTTCCATTTCTTTTATATTGAGTTATTTGGCTATTTCTTTCTCTGTAAGACGGATGAAACGTTGCATCTCTTCCACAGGACTGTCGGCATTGAGGATGGCGCCGCTTACGGCAATACCGCTGACTCCAGTTGCCATGACGTCAGGGATGTCGGAGGACAAGATGCCGCCAATGGCTACGATAGGGATGGTGATGTGGTGGAGCTTCATCTGACTGACAATACGGCGGTAACCGTCTGCACCGAGGATGGGGGACAGTTTTTGTTTGGTGGTGGTGAAGCGGAACGGACCGCAGCCGATGTAGTCGGCTCCATCGCGGTAGAGTCGTTCGACATCGTCGAAGGTGTTGGCGGTGCCGCCGATGACATATCGGCTGCCCAGGAGTTTGCGTGCCTCATTCACGGGCATATCGTTCTTGCCGAGATGTACGCCGTCGGCACCTGCCTCCTGTACCCATTCTGCATGGTCGTCGAGGATGAATGTGGCATGATATGTCTGGCAGAGTTGGCCGATGGCTGTGGCTGCCGCCAGGAACGTATCTTTCGGCGCGTCTTTCATGCGGAGCTGGATCCAGCGACATCCGCCTGCCAAGGCGAGGCGTGCTCCTTCTACGTAGTCGTAACGGTCGTTGGTGTGTGTAATAAACTGTATCATTGTATGATTAGCTTTTCTGGGTTAAACAAATGGTTTACTGGGCCGTTGCCCCTTCCTATGTTGACATCCTTGCCGGCTTCTATGGCAGAGGACAGGTAGCACTTGGCCTGTTGTATCGCTTCGGGAAGGGATGAGCCACGGGCGATAAATGAGGCAATGGCGGAGGATAGGGTGCAACCCGTGCCGTGGGTGTTGCGCGTAGTAACGGTGGGATGGGAGAATGACAACGGAGGGGTGTCGGCTTGGTAGAGTACGTCGGTCTTGGCCTGTCCTTCCAGATGTCCGCCCTTGATGAGTACCGCCCTGCAACCGAGTTGCAGAATGTGGCGGGCGGCACGTTCTGTGTCGTCTATGCTGCGGATGGAGGTGTGGGAGAGGACTTCGGCTTCGGGGATGTTGGGAGTCAGCAGGGTGCATAGGGGGAGGAGGCGTTGGCAGAATGCCTCAACCGCATGGGGTTGCATGAGTAGCGCCCCGCTCGTAGAAACCATAACGGGGTCGATCACCAATGTGGCATGGGGATAAGGGGAGAGGGTGTCGGCAATGGCACGGATGATCTCTGCATTATTGACCATTCCCACCTTGATTACCTTTGGGGCGATGTCGTCCATAACCGCCTTGATCTGTCCGGCTACGATGTCTGGACGGATGGCTTGCACCGCCTGCACGCCAGTGGTGTTCTGAACGGTGACGGATGTGATGGCGGTAGCGGCATAAATGCCCAAGGCCGACATGGTCTTGAGGTCTGCCTGGATGCCGGCTCCACCGCAACTGTCGGATCCTGCTATGGTCAGTACGCTAATATACCTCATTTTGTTTTCATTTTTCTGAGGTACATCTGCTGACGTACTTTCAAAGACGATACGGAATAGAAACAGCTTCTGGATTTCTGCCTGAACCATCAAGGCGAGAAAAAAGAAGCAATCCCTTCGGCAGCATTACCTGCATCAGGTTCTATGGGTATAATCTCAGCAACACAATCGTGACGCACCCCTTATTTCTTCTTGTAAGTATGATACAAAGGTAGTGAAAAATTACAGATAATGATGATGATGGTCTGTTATTTAAGATTTATTCACACCGACAGCGACCCAATGGGTGTTGGATCGCTGTCGGACGGAAACCAGTTTCGGTTTATTTTTCGGTATAGAACTTGATGAGGCGGGTGAGGGCTTCTTGGCAGACGGGACAGAAGTCGGGGTGCTCGTTGGTGCGCATACGACAATCTTCCTGTCCGCGCCATACGCCATGGGTGAGATAGCCGCCACCCTCTACCAGCGAGGCGCGTCCTTCATCGATGAGTTTCTGCCATTTGGCAGGATGCGTGGTGTGGGTGGTGAGGTTGGGTTCCCAGGGTTCGGTATCGGCAAAATACATGGGGTCGTCGTCACCGTAGGGATATTCGTCGCCAAGACCGCCAAAGGAGTGACCGAATTCATGAACCACCACAGGAAGGAACTGTTGGCCACGCGTGTAACAGAGGTTGTAGGAATTGTAGATGCCTCCGCCGCCATAGTGGGCTGTATTCGCCAGGATAATGATATGTTCGTAGGGTGTTCCTGCCAACAGGTCGTGAAGGCGCTTGAGGTGCAGGGTGGTCAGGTAGCGTGTGGAATAGAAGGTGTCGAAATGGCTTCCCAGGGCGGTGTCGAGCCAGATGTTCTTACCGGGTTGGCTGACGTCTGTATCATGGGAAGACGATTGGATGGCGATGATATTGAAACGATCTTGCAGTTGCTTGAATGGTTCGTGGCGAAACAGCGCCTCGGTGGCTGCACGGCAGTCGGCAAGATACTGATCCATCTGTCCGACGGTGTAGCCCTCGGCAACAAAAGCCACATGGATGCATCGGGCGGTGTCGGCAGCAGCATGAATCGTGGTGTAATGGCTCTGTTGGTGCTGGCGACGGATGAGGATGTCGGTGGGATTGACACGATGGGTCATCGATGCCATGGTGCGGGCATGATAGTCGCGCAGGGTGACGGTGATCTCTACAGCTTGGCGGGGGTAGGGAACGAGGAATACGTTTTCAAATGACCGACTGGTCTGCCGTGCTTCGGCAGTAGAGAGCCATTCCTGAAAGAGGGTGGAGAAGGAGTGGCGGTAGATGACGGTTCCTGTGGCTGCATCTTTCATGGTGATGTCGCCGTTGCCTTCTAAAGGCAGTTGGTCGAGATGATGACGCCGACCGTACCATCCGGCACTCTTGTGGAGTTGGTCGAGGTAGATATGCTGGCTCTTCTTGTCACCGGCAAAGATGTAGTCGAGGCGCAGGGTGCTGTCGTTGAAGAACTGTTGGAAATCTTGTGCCTGCAGACTGATGGCGGTCATGAGCAGGACAAGGAATGAGACGTAACGTTTCATAAGATGTCATTGATTAGTTGTTGGATATAAGGACGAGGCCAGTCGCGAAGGTGCAGCCGCTGTTGGTCGTACTGCATGAGGTCGAGATCGACAGACACCCGACTTCCCTGTCGGCCGCAACGCTGTTCTGCAGCCTTAAGCAACGCGTTGAGGGAGTCGGCAGACAAGTCGGTCGTGCCTTTGATCAAGCGGTTCATATACATGATGCCGCTGCCTTTGATGTCGGCAGTCCATAAGAGGCGACTGCATGTGGTGTCGGTCAGCATAGTCTGCAGCCATTGTGACGCCCACTGGATGTGGGCGGCCTGCCGATGGTTGGAACCGAGCGAGATGATTACTGTTGCCATAGGGTAGGGCACTATTTCTTTTCTTTCACAAAACCATGACGGTAGGCATAGAGCAGCTGTCGGAGATCGTCAATCTGTGCACGCAGTTCGTCACCCTTGTCGGTATCTGCCACATGCATGCGATGGGTGGAGAGTTCGACCAACTGGGTTGTTGACTTGATGTCGGAACCTTTTCTGATAGCATCGGAAGCACTTGTGAAGGGTTCGTGTTGAACCAACTGGAATCCACGTGAGTGATAGACCAAGGTGTAGCCCGCAATACCCGTCTCGCTATGATACGCCTCGGAGAATCCTCCATCGATGACCATCAGTTTGCCATTGGCTTTGATGGGGTTCTCACCTTTGGAGGCATGGACGGGAACGTGGCCGTTGATGATGTGGCGGTTGGGGCCTGCCACACCGAATGCATCAAGGATGCGGTCGCAGACTTCTTCGGAGTCGCGCAACTGGAAATAGTAGCCTTTCTCCTCTTTATAGGTCTCGCGGTCGGTAAGGAAATAACGCTCAAACGTAGCCATCTTTGATTTGTCAAACAAGGGTGAGTCTTTACCACACCAAAGGTAGAGGAAATAGTCGATGGCGTACTGACGAAGTTCCGGATCTGTATCGCTATTGAATGCAGAACGGATGAGCATGCCCAAGCGTGTCATCAGTTCCATACCGCTGTAATGCTCTCCATGATAGAGTGCAACGCTCTTCAGCGAACCGTCAGCATTGAGCGGACAGGAGGCGTGAAACAGCAGGTTGTGGTTGCTGATATTGTACATGCAACCATGTGACAGGAGCATCTTGACGTGCTTGTGGAGCTTTTCGCTGACTTGAAACGAGTGGTGGAGCTTCTCCATCAACTGTGTCTCTTCGGGAGTCAGTTCGAATGTCGGTTGACAGTCGGGACCTGATACGATAGTGGGGAAGAGGCAGGAAGTCATGGGGTAAGCGGTGTCGCCGATGGTGCAGGTGGCGTGAGCATAGTCAATCGCTTCGAGCAGGCAACGGTCCTGCATTGCCCATTCTGTGCGGCGCTTGAAGATGGTAGCTTCTGTCTTGAACTGTATGACGGTGATGGCCTTGTGCATCAATGCCGTGAGGCGCATGGTCTTTTCATCGAGGTGGGAACCTTTCAGAAGTTTGGGTTTGAACTCTTTGCAGGGATCGTCGCCGTATGTCTCCATGGCAAAGGTTGCCAATGGTACGAGGTTGATGCCGTAGCCCTCTTCGAGAGTGGCTAAGTTGGCGTAGCGCAACGAAAGGCGCAGCACATTGCAGATACAGGCATCGTTGCCGGCAGCAGCGCCCATCCATAGAATATCGTGGTTGCCCCACTGGATGTCCCAGGAATGGTAATGGCGCATGGTGTCGAGGATGATGTGAGCACCGGGGCCTCGGTCGAAGATGTCGCCCAGTATGTGTAATTGGTCGATGGCGAGTCGCTGGATGACGTGGCAGAGGGCGATGATGAAGTCGTCGGCACGTCCTGTAGAAATAATCGTATCTACAATCACGGTGACGTAGGCAGCCTTGTCGGTATCGTCGGTACGCTCATGAAGCAGTTCTTCAATGATGTAAGAGAAATCGGGAGGCAGCGATTTCCTAACCTTAGAACGCGTGTATTTGCTGCTGACGTCGCGGCAGACAGCCACCAACCGATGGATGGTGATATGGTACCAGTCCTCCAGATCGGATTCAGCGGCTTTGATGAGTTCGATTTTCTGTTCGGGATAATAGATGAGCGTGCACAGTTCTCGCTGTTCTTTGTCGCGGATGTCGCCGGCAAAGAGTTCGCCCACCTTACGCTTGATATTTCCAGATGCGTTTTTCAAAACATGCTGGAAAGCCTCGCTCTCACCGTGTAAGTCGGCAAGGAAGTGTTCTGTGCCCTTGGGGAGATTGAGTATTGCTTCAAGGTTAATGATTTCCGTCGATGCTGCCGCAACAGTAGGGAAACTGTTGGACAGGAGTTGCAAATAGTGCATGTCGCGACGGAGGGTAACGGATTCTTTCGTCATATCTTCAGATGGTTTTTGATTTGTCGTTCTATGTTTCGGGTGACGCGGTCGTTGAGTGGGGGGAATGGCATGAATCCTTCGTCGAAGCCGGTTTCCTCAACCATGACCTGCATCAGGCGTCTGGCGCTTTTCAGCAGCCGGAGTTCTTCTAAACTCTCTGTGAGTTTCTCTTCGTTGCAGTCGTGTTCGCGTAATTCTTTGTCGAGTTCGCATAGGTGACAGACAGTTAGTTTGTTACGTGATATGAGACGATGCAATAGTCGGAAGGTTTCTATCAGTCGTTTGTTTTCGCTGGTGAAACTCATTCCGATGGTTTCTTCTATTCCCTTTGACGGTTTGTAGTGGTCGGGAAAGAAGGGGTGCGACTTCATTTCGTCGAAGTGAGGGCAATCGCATTGCAGGATACGAAGTCCTCTGTCTATCAGCTGTTCAATTTGCTCCTGCTGTGCATAACAGCGGATCTGGCGCCACCCTTCTTCGTCAAGGTGTGGCGGCGTGTGTGATGCTGGCGGATTAAGCCAGCGGATATCTTGGGTGATTCCAGCCTTGATGGCCAGTCGGAGTGTTGACAAGGTTTCCGGTTGCATCAGTTCGATGGTATTGCTGTCCATGATGCGTCGGTAGATCTGTGTCAGTTGTCGGAGTGTTTCTTCGGCTGTGATGGAACAGGTGATAATGGGGTTGCGCACAATGATGATGCGTTTGTTCCAGTTTAGTTTGCGCAGACACTCTTCTTCCATGGCTCCCTCCACAACGATGGCATATGCCTGACTGATGATGCGGCGTTGGAACAGTAAGGCTTTAGGGAGCTTCTCTTTCCAATACCGCTGGTTGAAAAACCAAGGTTCCAGCTGTCCGTGGGGAGAGACGACCAAGCGAATGGCCTTGGTGCGAGCTTTGGTAAAAAGTCTGGCAGTCGATGTACGCCAGCATCCGTGTATGTGGAGGATGTTGATGTCTGCCATCTGGAGTGTTTTCAGCGCCTCCTGGCAGTCTGTGGCGAAGAACATCGCAGTCTCATGTGAAGACACTCTTGACAGCATGGCGATATATTGGGCGGTCATGCTGTCTGTCTTGTCGAAGTAGTGTAGGATATTCATGAGACGTAAACTTGATTTGAAGTTTGAAATTGTGATAATAGGCTGTGTGTGCTTCTCTGAAATTATTTTCTGATAAAATCAAAGCGGTCGGCTCGCCGATGCCGCCACATCAACCATGCGTTTTGCCAGACGGTTCGCACTTCAAGCCATGGTGCCTTCCACCAGGAGATGTGTTCGTCAAACTGTCTGCAGGTGCTGAGGAAGATGGTCAGTCGCGTTACCAATGTCAGCAGAAGGGCTACGGTGGCAGCAACGGTCACGACGAGGTTTGATGCGGATATGGCATAGGCAAGCGCTGCCATGGGAAGCAGCCATCCCAGATGGAGCATCCATTGGTCGGTGTTGCAGAGCAATCGATGTCGTAATCCGCGCTTCATCAGCGTGCGACTCTCTAAATAGTAGAGATGGTCGTAAAGCCACGTCTTGTCAGCAGGGCAACGCTGACAGAGCTGCGCTTGAAAGTCATAGACAAAAGCGGTGCGGTCTGGTGTTGCCATCTCGTTGACAATGAAGTCGTATTCTCCCCGAAGATGAACCAGGTTGTGGAGAAATCCCTTTTGTTGGATAAAGTCTGATTTACGGAACATCAGATTGCAGCCGATGTTACGATAGGCAATTCCGTTTTTGATGCGATGCAGTTGGTAACACAGCGTGTTGAGGCGGTCATAGCGCCAATAGGCAGGAGTGTCGGCATCATAACTGGTGTAGCCCATGACCAGGTCTTTGTCGTCGGTTGCGTGTTCCGCCATGGTTGCCAACCAGCGGTTGCCTGTGGGTTTGCAGTCTATGTCGGTTATCAATATCCAATCGCCCTTTGAGGCCTTGACGGCCATGGTAAGCGAGAGTTTCCTGCGGCTGATGTAATGGCTTGATTCGGGAATGAAAGTGGTGTAGAGCCGTGGATATTTAGCTTTTGCACGCGTAAGCACGTCTTGTGTATCATCCGTTGATGATTCATCGACAATGATGACCTCCCATTTTCCCCGGTACTGTTGTTCCAAGAGTTGGGGCAGTCTTTCTTCCAATTCACAGGCATTGTCGTGTACGGCCAGGACAATGGAAACAAACGGTAGTGCGGAGGTTGCCCCTGTTGGGGTATGAACCTCCGTCGTCTCTGTAGAATCACTATTGCAGGTGCTTTCATCGACATCGTTCTCCGAGGCATTCTGTATGTCGTCAGCCATTTTGATACGGGGACGTCTTGCCATGCTGCTGAACCAAGGAGAGATGAGGGCCACCAGCAATAGAAAAACAGATATTGCAATAGAGAAATAGTCGAATGTGATAGTCATAATCCTTTGATGATGAGAGTGTTATGGTGTTTATAGATCTTCGCTCATGTAGCTTTTCGGCAGTTGGCGGCAATTGTATTGTGAAGCCATGATTTCTCCATAAGCTCCAGCAGACCGGATGGCAATCAAGTCACCACGATGGCATTTGTTGAGGTCTATCTGTTTGGCAAATACGTCGCTTGACTCACAGATTGGTCCTACCACATCGTAGGTGTCGGCAGGTTCGTCGCTCGAAATGTTCTCTATCTTATGATAGGCTTGATAGAGGGCAGGGCGGATGAGGTCTGTCATTCCAGCGTCGATGATGGCAAACTGCTTGACGGCGCCTTGTTTTATATATAAGGTACGCGCGATGAGCGTTCCACATTGTGCGACTACGGCACGACCTAACTCAAAATGTAGGGTTTGTCCTGGACGCAAGCGCAACTTTTTGGCATATACGTTGAAATAATCCTGGAAATTGGGAATGGGGACTCGGTTGGGGTGTTGGTAGTCGATGCCGAGACCTCCGCCCACGTTGACGTTTTCTATCTGGATGTGGTGTTTTTCCAGTAGGTCCTGCAGTTCGTTGATTCTGTTGCAGAGCGCTTCAAAATCGCCCATGTCGAGGATCTGGCTTCCGATGTGGAAATGGAGGCCTACAAATTTCACGTTGTTGAGTTTGGCAGCTTCTTCGATGCTTGCCAGCATGTCGTCCATGGCAATACCGAATTTATTTTCAGCCAGTCCGGTGGTGATATTGGCATGGGTGTGTGCTCCTACGTTAGGATTGATGCGAAGGGCAATGCGAGCCACCTTTCCCTTGGCGGCAGCCAGTTCGTTGATAACCTCTAATTCGGCAATACTCTCCACGTTGAAAGCGAAAATATCTTTGTCGAGTCCGAGGTTGATCTCCCAGTCGCTCTTTCCTACGCCCGCATAGACAATTTTAGAGGCAGGGAATCCTGCTTTGAGAGCTGCTTCTATTTCGCCGCCACTCACGCAGTCGGCTCCCAGTCCAGCCTCTCTGATGATGCGGAGCAGGTATGGGTTTGCATTAGCTTTTACGGCATAGTGTACGCAGAAACCTTCATGTCGCATAGTCTCTTGACAGATGGTCTGAAGAGTCTTGCGCAACAGTTCTGTGTCATAGTAGTAGAAAGGGGTGCGGAGTTGTTGAAATTTATGGGTGGGAAATTGTCCTTTTGTCATTGTGTTGTCTATTTTGCATTTCAGACAATCGGGAGGAGCCTTAGTAGAGAGGTCTCCTCCCTTTGTCGTTGGTTTTACTTATTGAATAAGGTATCACTTAAACTTTGAAGTGCCCGTTTCTTATCTTCCTCGCGAATAAGGAATGAGATATTATAATTAGAACCACCATAGCTGACCATGCGAACAGGGATATTCTTCATGGCGTCGAGCGTCATGGTTTCGAATCCGATGTTCGACCAGTCGAGGTCACCTACCACACAGATGATGCACATGCCGGTATCTACGGTTACTGTGCCGTATTTCTTGAGTTCGTCAACAATTTCTCCAAGGTGTGCGGAGTTGTCTATTGACATGGAAACTCCCACTTCTGACGTACAAACCATGTCGATAGGAGTTTGGTAGCTCTCAAAGATTTCGAATACCTTGCGCAGGAAACCTGTTGCGAGGAGCATGCGGCTAGACTTGATCTTTATGGCGATGATATTGTCTTTTGCAGCAACAGCCTTGATTTTGCCATATTCAGTCTGGTTGGAAATGGTAGTACCTTCAGCCTCAGGATCCATCGTGTTGAGCAGACGTACGGGGATTCCGGCATATTTTGCAGGTTGGATGCAGGTGGGGTGCAGGATTTTAGCACCGAAATATGCCAATTCAGCAGCCTCTTCGAAATGGAGGTGGTGTACGGGTTCGGTCTTTTCAACGACACGTGGGTCGTTGTTGTGCATACCGTCAATATCTGTCCAGATCTGGATTTCCTCGGCGTTGATAGCTGCTCCGATGAGCGATGCAGTATAGTCAGAACCGCCACGTTGGAGGTTGTCTATCTCGCCATAGGCATTACGGCAGATGAATCCTTGGGTGATATATACCTGATTGTCAGGGTTCTTCTCCATGATGGCAGAGAGTTTCTCGCGGATGTAGGTGGGGTCAGGTTCCGAGTTTTTGTCGGTGCGCATGAAATCGAGTGCGTTGAGCAGTACAGCCTTGATACCTTGTTCTTTCATGTAGTTGACCACCATGTTGGTTGACATCATTTCACCTTGAGCCACAATGCTTTTCTCTTCAAACGAAGTGAAGAGCTCTTTGGTGAAGGAGCGCAGGTAGTTCATCTCCGATGCGATGAATTCACGGGTGTTTTGTTTCATCTCGTCGGTGGTGTAGAGTTCTTCAATATGCTTCATGTATTTCTTTTCAAGCATATTGATCACTTCGTTCGCTCCCTCCGGATTCTTCTTGTAGAGATAATCAGAGATTTCTATCAGGGAGTTTGTTGTTCCTGACATGGCAGAGAGAACGATGAAAACGGGTTCGCCTGATTTCGTAACCAGGTTGACAACTTCCTTCATGCGGCTTGGTGAACCTACCGAAGTACCGCCAAATTTCATTACTTTCATAGTGTATGTTTATTTTAATTTTGTTCTACTTTGTATTTTGCTTCAAACAGACAGGTCTTCTCGCACTTCATATCCGCTGTTGTATATTTCCTGCGAACTGTCAGTATCGTCGGAGAGCATCATGATCTTGTTGTAATCGTCGGTAACCAGTTCGAGATGTTTTCCGCAGCAACGATAGACGATGCCAGGATAATCCTTCAGCAAAGGAATATTGTGGGTAGTCATTACGACGGACGTTCCTGTCTGTGTAACATTTCTCAGCAGCTGTATGATGTTGTTGGCTGTTTCTGGGTCAAGATTGCCTGTTGGTTCATCGGCTATGATAACCTTGGGTTTGTTGAGAATGGCGCGTGCAATAGCGATGCGTTGCTGTTCTCCGCCGGAGAGTTCGTGAGGCATTCGCTCTGTTTTTTCTGTCATTTCAACGTCTTCAAGGACTTCGCTGATGCGCTGTTCGATTTCTTCCTTATCTTTCCATCCTGTAGCTTTGAGCACAAACTGCAGATTGTCGTGAACGTTTCTGTCGCTCAGGAGTTGGAAATCCTGGAAGATAATTCCCATCTGTCGGCGCAAGGCAGGTACGTATCTGCGTTTCAATTTGCGGATATCGTGGTTGAAAACCATGGCATTGTCTGCCTCGTCCAAGTCGAGTTCGAAGTAGAGTGTTTTGAGTAGTGTACTCTTTCCTGAACCTACACGACCGATGATGTAGATGAATTCGCCCTCGTTGACATGGAAATCCACATGTTCGAGTACGAGAGACCCGTCATCTTGGCGGATGGTGGCGTTTTTATAGTCTATCAGCATATATGGAAGCTTTAAAAAGTTTTATTTCATAGTTCCTTTAGCCTTTTCTTGGCGGCGTTTTTTGTCCCAGTTGGGGTCGTGGCGTTTTTGCAGTTCTGCTGCGACATCCTCGATGCGGAGTCCTTTGGCGGTAAGCATGACGAGGAGATGGTAGAGCAGGTCTGATGCCTCATAGACCAGGTGCTCGTCAGTACCGTTTGTGGCTTCTATTACTGTTTCAAGTGCTTCTTCTCCAACTTTTTGTGATATTTTGTTGATGCCTTTGTTGAAAAGGCTTGTAGTGTAAGATCCCTCAGGCATTTCCTTTTTGCGCTTGTCGATAAAATCCTGCAGTTCGGTGAGGAAGAGTATGGGACTTGTTTCGTTGTCTTCTCCCCAGCAGGTGTCGGTACCTGTGTGGCAGGTAGGTCCAACGGGATTGACTCTGACGAGGAGCGTGTCGTTGTCGCAATCGTTTTTGATGCTGACGAGATTGAGGAAATGTCCAGACGTCTCACCTTTTGTCCAAAGGGTCTGACGGCTTCTGCTCCAGAATGTGACATGACCTGTTTCGATGGTTTTCTTATAGGCCTCTTCATTCATGAAGCCGAGCATGAGCACGTTTTTTGTTGTTGCGTCCTGGATGATGGCAGGCACGAGGCCGTCCATTTTTTCAAAATCTATTTTCATAATCTTACTTTGATGCCTTGTTGGTGTAAATACTGTTTGAGTGTCGGTATGGCGATTTCGCCGAAGTGGAAAACGCTTGCTGCGAGTGCTGCGTCTGAATGTCCTTCTATGAAAGTGTCGCGGAAGTGTTCCATCGCTCCAGCTCCTCCGCTTGCGATGACGGGTATGGAGAGGTTGTCTGTGAGTTGGCGCAGGGCTTCGTTGGCAAATCCTGTTTTTACTCCGTCGTGGTCCATACTTGTGAACAGGATTTCTCCTGCTCCGCGCTCTTGTGCTTCGTGTGCCCATTCAAAGAGGTTGTGTTCGGTGCGTTCTCTTCCGCCTTTGAGGTAGCAATGCCATCCGTCCTCATCGTTGCGAGCGTCGATGGCGCATACACAGACTTGAGAACCGAATCGGTTGGCAATATCTTCTATGAGTTTCGGATTTCGCAAGGCCGCACTATTGACGCTCACCTTGTCTGCGCCGGCATAGAGCAGGCGCTCCACATCGGCAAGTTCGTTGATGCCTCCGCCGACGGTGAAGGGGATATTGATTTCCTGTGCCACCCGTGTGACCATTTCTGTAAAGGTCTTGCGCTCTTCGTAGGAGGCGGTAATGTCGAGGAAAACCAGTTCGTCGGCTCCTTGCTGGCTATATACTTTAGCCAGTTCCACAGGATCTCCTGCAGCTCTGAGGTTGACGAAATTGGTGCCTTTGACGGTTTGTCCGTCTTTTACGTCGAGGCAAGGTATGATTCGTTTGGCAAGTCCCATATTATTGAATATTCTCTTGTTGTTCTTATGTTGTCATTGTGCCGATGCGTTATGGTAAGCCATGAGTTCTTTCATGTCGATACGTCCTTCGTAGATGGCTTTTCCAAAGACCACGGCAGGGATTCCTGCAGCGTCGAGTGCTTTGATGTCGTCGAGTGAGGATACTCCTCCGCTTGCGATGAGATGCAGTTGGGGGTAAGTCTCCATGATCTGACGATAAAGGTCAATGGCAGGCCCTTGTAGTGTTCCGTCTTTTGAGATCTCTGTACATAGTACGTATTTGACGCCTGCGTCGATGTAGCGTTTGAGGAAGGGAAGCAGCGGTTCTGCAGAGTCCTCTTTCCATCCGTTGATGCTAATCATTCCGTTGCGTACATCCGCTCCGAGAATCATGCGTTCAGCTCCGTATTTCTCCAGCCATGAGATGAAGAGTTCTGGATTTGTCACGGCAATGGATCCTACGGTAACCATGCTTGCTCCATGACGGAATGCTTTCTCGATATCGTCGTCGGTTTTGATGCCTCCTCCAAAATCTACGGTGAGCTGTGTCTCTGTTGTGATATCCTGTAGTGCCTCCTTGTTGACGATATGTTTGGATTTTGCCCCATCGAGATCAACGACATGGAGGCGCTTGAAACCGAGTTTTTCAAATTCGGCAGCAACGTCAGCAGGCCGGTTGTGATAGACGGTCTTCTGGTTGTAGTCACCTTTGGTCAGTCGGACGCATTGTCCGTCGATGATGTCAATGGCAGGGATGAGTTCTATCATAGGGCCAAGAAGTTTTTGAGGATTGTTTCGCCTGTCTTTCCACTCTTTTCCGGGTGGAACTGGCAGGCATAGAAATTGTCTTTTTGAAGTGCTGCCGAGTAGGGGAGGATATAGTCTGCCACGGCAGCCGTTTGCTGACAGAGGGGAACATAGTAGCTATGAACGAAGTAGGCGTAAGCCTCTCCTTCGCTTGGTCCGAAGGTTGGTAATCCTTTGAAGAGGGCGCAAGGCGTACCGTGTCCGGTCGTGTCGGCAGATGGCTTGATAATCTTGTTCCATCCCATGCAGGGAACTTTGTCTTCGTGATGTTGTGGGCAGAATCGCTTCACTTCTGCATCAAAGATTCCTATGCAATCGACGTTGCCTTCTTCTGAGTGGCGGCAGAGCAGTTGTTGGCCGACGCAGATGCCGAGCACGGGCTGGCGCAACGAGCGGATTACTTCGTCGAGGCGTCGAGCCTTGAGGTATTCCATGGCACCGCGTGCTTCACCTTGTCCAGGGAAGAGCACCCTGTCTGCCTGTTGCAGCGCTTCGGCAGAGTCGGTCAGCAGGGGTTCTATACCCAGTCTGCGTAGTGCGTTGACTACCGAGAAGATGTTGCCTGCATTATATTTTACGATGGCTACCTGCATATTATGAGAATATGATTGTCTTGTTTTTGAATGTCAGAATTTTACGCTGAATATGTTTGGACACAGCATGTGAGAGCACGATTTTCTCCAAGTCTTTACCTTTCAGCACGAGGCTTTCTGGTGTGTCTTTGTGGGAGATTCGTGTCACGTCCTGTTCGATGATGGGGCCTGCGTCGAGTTCTGCTGTTACATAATGACTGGTGGCTCCGATGATCTTCACACCACGTTCCCATGCTTGGTGGTAGGGCTTTGCGCCTACGAAAGCCGGGAGGAATGAGTGGTGGATGTTGATGATATGGTTGGGGTAGGACTTAATCATATCGTCGCTGATGATCTGCATGTATCGTGCGAGAACGATGAAAGTGATTTTTTCTTTCTTGAGCAGTTCCATTTCAGCAGCCTCTACCTCGGCTTTGTTGGAGTGGTCTTTCTTGATGCTCCAGACATAATATGGAATATTGAATTGCTCTGCCACATAGCGCAGGTCTTCGTGGTTGGATACGATGCATGGAATGTCAACCTCCCATTCTCCGGCTTTCCAACGTGCCAACAGGTCGTAGAGGCAATGGCTCATTTTGGATACGAAGATGGCCATTCTTGGGCGTTTGTCAGAAAAATATAGGTTGCAGGTCATCTGGTAGCGTTGTGCGTAGAGTGTGTTGATATACTCTAAAATTTTTTCGCGTGGAATCGTGAAGCCTTCTAATTCCCATTCAATTCGCATGAAGAACATCCCGTCTTGTTTGTCAACATACTGATCGAGGTATACGATGTTGCCTTGGTTGTCTGTGATAAAACGGGTCACTTCAGAGATAATGCCCTGTTGGTCGGGGCAATGTAGGAGCAGAATGGCTGTTGGTTTTTTCATTTTCTTTAAGGGTGTTTGTATCTTTGATTTAATTCCTTGCAAAGATACTGTTTTTTTGTTACATTACCAAAGGTAATGAATGAAAAATGGCTATTCTGCAATTTCTTCTGCATAATAATGCTGTTTGCATTCTTTATGTGGGTAAATGCTGGCGGTCTTTGACCTGGTCTTCTTTGCCTCGGCAAAGCTCAAAAGTGAACTTTCAGCTCTGCTCTCGGCTTCGGGAAGCCGTCGGGATGGGGTCGGGATGTGGCGTTCGGATGTGGAAGGTAAATCGTAAGTATGTTTTGACGTAAATTTTGAATACGAAGATGCACATCAGACAACCCTGTTGTATTACCTGATATGTATTATGTTTTTGTCAATAAGTAAGTTATACTTATTTGCTTGTAAAGTTCTGCGATGTGGAAATATGACTGGGATTATTCTTCTTCCTTTTGTGGGGTGCGCAGTATAATGCTTGTTGCACCAAGGGTGAAGAGAGTTCCGTCTTCAATACTTCTGCGCTCACGAGGTGAAAGCTCTACATTGTCAACAAATGTTCCAGTATTGCTGTTGTTGTCGCTGAGTGTATATTGCAGTTCGCCACGCTTGTTGCGACTTACCGTGATGGTACAATGATTGAGGTCCACGCTTGGGTCAACAGTTTCGAAAGCTGTGTTGATAGGATTTCCTTTTTGATAGCGTCCTATGACATTATCACCCATGCGTAGTGGTAATTCTTGCTTGTAGTGGAATACGTTTTCGATCACAACAATACTTCCGCAGTCTGTTTCCAGATTGGAGAATTGTGCATTGGCAATTTCGTTCTCCTTACGTTGAGTTTCTCGGAGTTTTGAAACGCCGATTCTTATGCCAAACTGCTTTCCGCATTCGGCACATTGAAATACCAGGGATTGTCCTGCTTCGTATTTTGTTTCGTCGAACGTGATATACGCATCACATTTTGGGCAACGGATACGCTTCATACATTAGTCTTTTTATAAACCCACGCTTCGGTGAAATCATCTTCAAAGCGGAGGTTGTTACGTTCACTATAGGCTTCGTCTTCAGTACGAAAATGTCCATAGGTCACTCTTACCACATTGTTGTGAATATAGATCTCCGTGTCTTTAAATCCACGGTCTTTGAGCTTCTTTACAAATTCTTCGGCATTGGCCTTCTTCACGCGACTTGCCAGAACCAAACAGTAGGGGCGTGCGGTATTGCTTGGACGGGTCACAGCCGGTTTCTCTGCGCTTTTTTCGCTGATAGCCTCTTTTTCTATTTTACGTACCGGCTCGCTATTGAGCTCTTGCGTATTTGTGGCGTCAGCTGCTGGTTCTTGAATCGTTTCCACTACGGACTTTGTAATAGCCGGCTTGTCAGACGCATCTTTATTGACCAGTTGATAGACCATGTCTTGCTTTAGTCCTGTGATGGCTTGCGAACTATAGTTGCTGTTGGCTATGGGCGTACTCATCATGAGGAAGAGAATGACAGATGCAGCCACGGCAACGGTATTGCGAATCCACGAGAGTTTGATACTGATGGTTCGCTCTTCGTCTTCGTCTTCATCCAAGATCTCAGTAAGGGTGGGCTGGGGGATTGCAACGCTCTTTGTTTGAGTTGCGGGCGCTTGTACCTTTGGAGCAGGAACGTCGGCTTTCGCAGTTTCTTCTGTCTTTTGGTTTGTGTCGGCAAGAGAGAGGCTTTCTGCTATTGGAGCAAGGTTGAAGGTGTTTAAGCCGTAAAGGTCTGGTGTCAAAATTCCTGCTTCACAGGGTGTGAAGAGGTATCCGCCTTCATCGTTGCCTGACAGCGTACCTATTCCGTCGAGTATATATGATCCTTGTTGAGCGATTGTTTCGCGCAACTCGGCCACTTCATTCTCGATGCGTTGTATGGCTTCGGGATAGCTGATGTCGTAGGCTTCCACGTATGACTGCGCCAAGAGCGAGTCGTTCATCTTGAGTTGCGGATTGAAGCCAAGAGTTCTCATTGGCGGAATAAACGTATTGTCTGTTTCGTCAAAATGTGCGGATACATGATATGCTACGAAGCCTCCGAAATCGGGGACCACGACGCAATCGTTGTCAAGCAACAATATCTCTAAATGTCTCTTCAGTTCAATCACGTGTGCAAAATTACTCATTTTTTACGAGAATTACAAATAAAAATAAAGATAAAAGCGCTATAAAAGCAAAAAAAAATTTCCGTATTAAAAGAATAATTGTTACTTTTGCAAACATAAAACCACAAAAAAAAGAGATAGGTGGCTTATGTCAGTCTCTTTATAATAATATTAATTAAGGAATATGAATATAGCAATTGTTGGAACCGGTTACGTGGGTCTTGTATCGGGTACTTGTTTTGCCGATACGGGAGCTAATGTGACGTGTGTGGACGTTGATGCCGGCAAAATCGAGCGACTTAAGAATGGGGAGATTCCCATTTATGAGCCCGGACTTGACGAACTTGTTAAGAAGAATGTGGCAGCCGGTCGTCTGAAGTTCACTACCGATTTGACTGCTGTACTTGATGATGTGCAGATTGTATTTTCGGCTGTTGGAACACCTCCCGATGAGGATGGTTCTGCAGACCTTAAATATGTATTGCAGGTTGCACGCACCATCGGTCAGAATCTGAATCATTATGTGGTTGTGGTTACCAAATCGACAGTTCCTGTTGGTACGGCCCGTAAGGTGCGCAAGGCTATAGAGGAAGAACTTGCCAAGCGTGGAGTGGATGTTCCTTTCGATGTGGCGTCTAATCCTGAGTTCCTCAAAGAGGGAAATGCTATTAAGGATTTCATGTCTCCCGACCGTGTAGTGGTTGGTGTGGAGAGTGAACAGGCCAAAAAGGTGCTTACAAAACTCTATAAGCCATTTCTTATCAATAACTTCCGTGTCATCTTTATGGATATTCCGTCTGCGGAAATGACTAAATACGCAGCCAATTCCATGCTTGCCACGCGTATTTCATTTATGAACGATATTGCCAACCTTTGTGAACGCGTGGGTGCGGATGTCAATATGGTACGTGCAGGAATAGGAGCAGATACCCGCATTGGCCGCAAGTTCCTCTATGCAGGTTGTGGCTATGGTGGAAGTTGTTTTCCTAAAGATGTGAAGGCGCTGATCAAAACTGCCGATCAAAACGGCTATTCCATGGAGGTGCTCAAGGCGGTGGAGCGCGTCAACGAGCGTCAGAAGAGCATACTCTTCGATAAACTGAAACGTGCTTTCGACGGAGAGTCGCTTGAAGGTAAGACGATAGCCCTTTGGGGACTTTCGTTCAAGCCGGAAACCGACGATATGCGTGAGTCCACAGCACTCGTCATGATCGGATTGCTGCTTGAGGCAGGATGTACGGTTCGTGCCTACGACCCTGTGGCCATGGCAGAGTGTAAGCGTCGTATCGGCGATAGTATTTCTTATTGTCGTGATATGTATGACGCTGTACTTGAAGCAGATGCACTTCTGTTGCTGACCGAATGGAAAGAGTTTCGCTTGCCCATCTGGGGAGTGATTCGTAAGGCCATGCGACGCCCGCTGGTCATCGACGGTCGTAATATTTTTGATAGCGAGGAACTTGAAGAAAATGGATTTGAATATCATTGTATTGGTAAGTGAATGTGTAAATTGAAATATATTCTTTGTCTCGTTGTGTCTGTCTTTCTATCTGTCGGTTGTAAACAACAATCGGCTGGTCAAGTAGAAGAGCGTGCGGAAAGCAAGCAAGCCAAACAGTTGTTGCAAGGCGTTTGGATGGATCAGGAATCAGAGATGGTGGTCTTCAAGATGCAGGGCGATACCGTCTATTTTTCTGACTCTACCAGTGTGCCTGCCTATTTCCGTGTGATCAACGACACCTTGTTTATTGGCGACAACGACATCAAATATCCTATCGTCAAGCAAATGCCCCATGTATTGTGGTTCAAGAATACCGGAGGTGACGTGGTAAAACTTGTCAAGAGTACCGATCCGGAAGACGCGAATGTCTTTAAGCGAAAGCGCCACGGCAAGGTTCTTACAAGCAGACAGATCACAAAGACCGATACCGTGGTGATGTACGACAAAAACCGCTATCATTGTTATGTGGCAGTCAATCCGTCCAAATACAAGGTGACGAAAAACAGTTATAATGACGACGGACTTCAAGTGGAGAATGTCTATTACGACAATATTATCCATCTGAGTATCTTCCAGGGTTCAGCACGCGTTTATTCACAGGATTTCCGCAAACAGATGTTTGAAAAATATGTGCCCAAAGGTGTCTTGGAACAGTCGGTATTGGGAAATTTGGAATATGATAAGGTTGGTGCCGACGGATTCCGTTTCTTGGCAACCATAGGAATTCCAGATGATGCCAGTTGTTATCAGGCAGAAGTCGTTGTATCGCTGAATGGCAAAATGTCTATTAAACAAATGAATTATTGATAAGGCGTTAAAAAGATGAAAGTCACGCTGTTACAGATTGACTCTAAATGGATGGATGAACGCGGGAATATCTTGCGTGCAACAGCTCTTATGGACTCCCAGCCAGGAAGCGATTTATATGTCTTGCCGGAAATGTGGAGTACCGGATTTGTAACAGACACCATGGAGAATGTTCCAGATGAAAAGCATAGCGTGGCTTTGCAGTGGATGAAGGAAGAAGCGGCACGGCGCCGTTGTGCCATCTGTGGCAGTCTTGCCGTACGAGATGATGAAGGGGCATATCGCAACCGACTTTATTTTGTTGACGGACGCCATGACCGTGTGGCGTATTATGACAAGCATCATCTTTTCTCTTATGGCGGCGAAAACCTACATTATACTCCCGGACAGCATCACACCATTGTCGCGTATGAAGGAATGAGAATCCTTCTGCTGACCTGTTACGACCTGCGCTTCCCCTGCTGGATACGTTATGCAGACGATCGGGCGTATGATGTCATCCTCTTGGTGGCTAATTGGCCCCAAGGTCGCCAATCGGCTTGGCAGATACTTACAGCCGCCCGGGCTATAGAGAATCAATCCTATTTCATAGGAGTCAACAGGGTCGGTGACGATTTAGTCACACATTATATTGGTGGGAGTTGCGCCATTGACCCTATCGGTCGCACGATGGTTTCTCTTGGCGATACAGCAGAGGCTGTTAGCGTAGCACTCTCCCAGTCAGAACTGTTAAGAAGACGTGAAAAATTCCCTGTGCTCGATGACCGTGATTGAAATATTCTCCAAAAACGTTGCGCATTTGCTGAAAATAGCCTACCTTTGTAGTCGCAACAAAATAAAAGGCGTAAACCTATGACACTGATTATCGTACTCATGTTCGTTGCGGCATATTTGCTGATTGCCACTGGTCATTTTACCGGTGTCAACAAAGCTGCAATTGCCATGTTCCTTGGCACGGCTGGATGGGTGGTCTATGTTTGTTATGGCACAGACTTTGTCATGCAGCAACACCCTGCGGATTACCTCGAATACCTATCAGGCCGCACTCCAAATAGTGAAACAGTCAAGTATTTCATTTGCGAGAATGTCTTCTTGAAGTATGTAGGCAAGGCTGCGGCAATCGTTATGTTCTTGTTGGCCACCATGTCGATTATCGAACTGTTGAATAACAACGGATGCTTCGATTTCATTTCCGAATGGATCCGGACACGCAACTCCAAACGATTACTGTGGACCATTACCCTGGCCACTTTCATCATCTCTGCCAATCTTGACAACCTCACCACCACTACGATGATGCTTGTCATCATGAATAATGTTTTGCAGAGCGGACGCCAACGGATGCTCGTAGGTTCTGCCATTGTGCTTGCTGCAACTTGTGGCGGATGCTTTACGGTAATAGGTGATCCCGTCGGACTTATCCTATGGGGCGATGGCGTGGTTACCGCCAGCCATTTCTCAGCCTATATGCTGTTGCCTGCCCTGATAGCCTGGATAGTTCCTACTATGCTCATCAATCGTGAGTTGCCCGACCGCCTCGATACCGAGTGGATAGCCTCTCCTTACCGTGGTGACGATACTCGTCTGAACCGTTGGCAACGATTGGTCATGCTCTTTGTGGGCATCGGCGGATTGTGGTTCATCCCAACATTTCACAATATCACCAAACTCTCCCCCTTCTTAGGCGCTTTGTGCGTCTTGAGCGTGCTTTGGCTTGTCAACGAAGCCTTCAACCGCCGATTGATGAATGCCGATCAGATGGCGCAGCGTCGCATCCCCCGTGCCTTACAATATGGCACCATCCAGCAAATCCTGTTTGTCATGGGAATCATGATGGGCATGGGTGTCATGCTTGAAACGGGAGTGCTTGGCGATATAGGCATTTGGTTGGCAGAAACATTCCATAACAATTGGTTGCTTGGCATTGGAGCAGGACTGCTTAGTGCCGTGGCAGACTCCTTTACCGTGGGCTTAAACCATATCATGCTCTATCCTCTGGCAGAGAGTGGGGAGATGGCGGTAAACGGAGCATATTGGATGATTATGGTGTTCTCAACGGCTGTAGGCGGATGCCTGCTTTGTGTAGGATCAGTCAGCGGTGTGGCACTCATGAAGATGGAACATGTTCGTTTGGGATGGTATCTGCGCCATCTCACATCGAAAGTTGCAGTAGGATGGTTGTTGGGACTTGCCGTCTTGTGGGCAGAAATACACCTATTATAATATTAAGAAGGATAACTCATTAATACCATATTATTATGTCTAAGATTAAAACAATAGGAATACTTACATCGGGAGGAGATGCTCCCGGTATGAATGCAGCCATTCGCGCCGTCACCCGTTCGGGTATCTGCAATGGACTTAGTGTAAAAGGCATCTACCGCGGTTACGACGGACTGATCAAAGACGAAGTGAAATCATTCACGACAGAGGATGTGAGTGGCATTATCACGCGAGGCGGTACCATCCTGAAAACTGCCCGTTCCAAGGAGTTTATGACTCCTGAAGGCATGCAGAAGGCATACGAAACATGTATCAAGGAAGAGATAGATGCCCTTGTGGTCATCGGCGGTAATGGTTCGTTGACCGGTGCACGCAATTTTGCTATGGAGTACGACTTCCCCGTAGTGGGACTTCCAGGCACTATTGACAACGACCTTTACGGTACTGACTCAACCATCGGCTACGATACTACGATGAATACCATCATGGAGTGTGTCGATCGCATTCGCGATACTGCTAACTCCCACGAACGCATCTTCTTCATCGAAGTCATGGGTCGTGACGCTGGTTTCCTTGCTCAAAACTCAGCCATTGCCTGTGGTGCAGAGGCAGCCATCATTCCTGAGGAATCTACCGATGTCGATCAGCTCGCACGTTTCATGGAGCGCGGCATCCGAAAGTCTAAGAAATCATGTATCGTCATCGTTTCCGAGAGTCCCAAATGCGGTGCGCTCTACTATGCAGACCGTGTGAAGAAGGAATTCCCTGAGTTTGACGTGAGAGTATCTATTCTGGGACATTTGCAGCGAGGTGGAAGTCCCTCCGCCCACGACCGCATCCTGGCCTCCCGTACTGGCGTAGGAGCCATCAAGGCACTGATGCAGGGCCAGCGCAATGTGATGATTGGCGTGCGCAATAACGAAGTGGTCTTTGTGCCATTCAGCGAAGCCATCCGCAGCGACAAACCATTAAACAAAGGACTGATCAAGGTGCTTGATGAACTGAGCATCTGATCTGGACGGACCTTGTTGACAATCCCATCATAATAAGTTATAAACACAGCATATGGAATTTAAGGATTTAGTACAGATGCGTCGTTCCCACCGTAAGTTTACCGAACAGGAAATCGACGGAGACGATGTAAAGACAATATTGCGTGCCGGACTGATGTCACCCACCTCCAAGGGTCAGCGCTCCTGGCAGTTTGTCGTGGTTGACGACAAGACCGACCTGGAAAAACTTTCCGACGCCAAAGATTTGGGCGGACAGTTTCTGAAGGGTGCTGCATTAGCCATTGTTGTGCTGGGTGATCCCCTGCAGAACGACTGTTGGGTGGAAGACGGTTCTATTGCTGCCATTTCCATGCAGTATCAGGCAGAGGCCCTCGGACTTGGTTCATGCTGGGTGCAGATGAGAGGCAGAGGACTTTCCGACGGTACAAGTGCCGATACGGTTATCCAGGGTGTGCTCGACATTCCCGAAAACCTTCATTGCCTCTGCATCTTGGCAGTCGGTCATAAAGCAGACGAACGCAAGCCTCAGAATGAAGACCGGCTGAAGTGGGAGAACGTACACCTCAACAAGTTCTGATGCAGATCGTATTGATTGGCGCAGGACGCCTCGCCACCAATCTTGCCGTTGCCCTCCATCAAGTGGGCCATGACATCGTGGCAGTATATAGTCGTACCATGCAGTCTGCCCAGGAACTGGCGCAGCGTGTTGGTGCGTGTCCTACCGACAGGATAGACAAACTGCCTGTTAGGGCAGACGCCTTTATCCTTTCGGTTTCCGACAATGCCCTTGAAGACATAGCCCGACAAGTGGTGAAGGGTAGGGAAGAACAAATCTTCTTTCATACCGCAGGATCCATGTCTATTGACGTGTTGGCACATGCCCGCCATTACGGAGTGTTCTATCCCATGCAGTCGTTTTCCAAGGAGCGGTTGGTCGATTTCTCAGTCATTCCCTTGTTTGTAGAGGGAAGCGATGATCAGACCTTGCAGACCGCTTTAGCCTTGGCAGACAGCATTAAGGCAAAAGCCTATCCGTTGTCCAGCGCCGACCGCCAATACCTGCATGTTGCAGCCGTCTTTGCCTGCAATTTCGCCAACCATTGTTATGCGTTGTCGGCAGAGGTGTTGCAACGTCACGGCATAGACTTCCGTGTCATGTTGCCGTTGATCGACGAGACAGCACGAAAAGTCCATCAGCTCACTCCTGTTGAAGCACAGACAGGTCCTGCCGTTCGCAACGACATGAATGTGGTCACCCACCATCTTGATCTGTTGTCCTCTACACCTTGGTTGGCAACTATCTATGAAGAGTTTTCCAAAGACATACAACGCACAGCATTGACAAAATGATAAACTACGATTTACAAAAGATTCGAGCCGTAATCTTCGATTTGGACGGAGTCCTCTCTGCCGAAACCATCTCACTTGGTGCCGATGGAACCCCTTTGCGTACCGTCAATATCAAAGACGGTTATGCCATTCAACTGGCGGTGAAGATGGGACTCCGTGTGGCCATCATCTCAGGTTGTCTTATCGAGTCAGTACGCAAACGCTACGAAGGCCTGGGAATGACAGACATTCATCTTGGAGCATCCGTTAAGATCAAGGTCTATCAGCAGTTCAAGGAGAAATACGGACTGACCGACGAAGAGGTCATGTTCATGGGCGATGACATACCCGATCTCGAAGTGCTACGCTTGGCAGGCTGTCCTGTATGTCCGCACGACGCCTGTCCCGAAGTCAAGGCAGCCAGTCTTTATGTCAGCGACTACGATGGAGGCTACGGCTGCGGTCGCGACGTATTGGAGCAAGTATTGAAAGCACAAGGCAAATGGCTGAAGAATGAAAAAGCCTTCGGGTGGTAATTCCCTTTACTGAACTATCGCATGTGGGGAAGTTAAGGGAAGTTAGGGAAGTTAGAGAGAAGTTAAGGGACCTTTATTTTTACGACAAATGATGTTAAACAGCAAATACAAGATAATCCTTGCAAGCAATTCTCCTCGTCGTCGCGAATTACTTGCAGGCATTGATGTGGATTTTGAGGTAAGGGTAATACCCGACATCGACGAGAGTTATCCACCATCGCTTCCCGTAGATCAGGTGGCAGGATTTATCTCGCAGAAGAAAGCAGACGCCTATTTGCCGACCCTGCATGATGACGAACTTGTCATTACAGCCGATACCGTGGTTATTGTAGGACAGGAAGTGCTCGGCAAACCAGCCGATGAGGAAGAGGCCCGCACCATGTTGCACAAGCTGAGTGGTAAAACCCATCAAGTGACAACCGGAGTGTGTCTGGTTACCCGTCATCATCGCGAATCGTTTTCTGTCACTACTGATGTCACTTTCAAGACATTGTCAGACGACGAGATTGATTATTACATCCGCACATATCGTCCTTTCGACAAGGCTGGCGCCTATGGCATTCAAGAGTGGATCGGATATATTGGCGTGACTTCCCTTCATGGCAGTTACTTCAATGTGATGGGATTACCGGTGCAACGCATCTATGAGGCGCTTAATAAATGTTAATAGCACACTTATAATATGCATAAATGGTTAAAAAACGTGCTTAAAATGCATTTTGGTGTTGATAGAGTGTTGCTATTCCGAAATTAAATTGTACCTTTGTATTACGCAACTAGTAATTTTAATCTATATTTATCATTTTCCTCGGGGGAAGCAATCTGTGAAGACGCTTCCCTTTTTCTTTATATCACATAGAAACTACAGACATTTTTAATGTCACACGGACGACACGGAATCACGTAACAAGCAACAACGGGCTGAAGGCCCAATGGTTTTCCTAGCCCAGGGCAACGCCCTGAGGACATCATGGCATATTATCAACTACGTCCTGTAAGGACAAAAGTGAAAACACGGGGGCAAGTCCCCTTGTTTCATGTTTGTTTTCAATAAATTAGTTTATTTTACTCCAGAACTCTTCTGGCAGAGATATATTCTCCACATTCTTAGCTGCTATGAATAGTGGAGCGATGTCTTCTGGTTCAAAGCCAGCAATGCCGCAACCTATAGGAGTCACGAGAAAGTGCATTTCAGGATGCTGAGAAGCGAATGCCAGAAACTCATCCACATAAGGTTTGATAGTCTCTACGCCACCTTGCATGGTAGGAATGGCATACGACTGTCCCTGAATACCGACACCGTTACCCATGACAGCACCGAAGTTCGTGTGAGCCATACGTGCTGCACCACCTGCGTGAATACCTTGAAGGTTTGAACCGAAAACAAATATCTCGTTTGATTTGAGGGAAGATATAAAAGAAGGAGTAATACGCTTGTTGTCCATATATGATTGATTTTTTGCCATAATAGAATGTCCGAGCTCCTCGTACATGCGAGCATAACAAGATGTGCCGCGTGGAGTCTCCTTGTCCATTCTTTTACACAATTCCACAGTGCCTGTGTAAAGACCGGATCCATAGTTTTCTATAACGAAAGGAGTCACCACCTCTTCCATCATTTTCTTGTATCGTTGATTAACGGCTGCTGGAGTCATTCCCAGTTGCGCAGCCACCTCTTTCTGTTTGAAACCGACACGGAAGATCATGAATGCAATGTCATGCATGATACGGTCATGGTAGTGAGCTGCAACAGCCTCTGCCACATAAGAGAGCATTCCCTCTTCCTTATCGGTAGAGCGAACATATTCCAGTACCACGTCAGCAGCTTCCTCAGCCTTGTGTTCAAATTCCTTGTTGTATGCTTTCAGCGCATCGAGTACTACAAAGTGAAAACCTTTGGCCATCCAAGTGGAGAGTTTCATCTCCTTTGGCTTATCCAATAGAGGCTTGAACTTGAATTTCAGCAGATGGATGTAATACTCATGTGCCAGTGAGTAGAAGTCCAGTCCCGTCTTGTTGCGGAGTTGGTATTTATAATCATATATGTTATATGCGCGACGGCAGTAACCATAGAAGTATTCTTTGGTTATAGCAGGATCGAACGAGCGGAATCCGTCAATGATGTATTTATCAGCATGTTCCATCATATTGAACTTTTGTAGTTAACTGCAAAGATAATCTTTTTCAATCAAAAAAATCGAGTTTTTACAGTTTTCTGCTTAATTTTTTTCACCAGATTCTCTTCTTAATGTATAAAGACGTCTTATAAATCAATGTTTAATCATCTAAATTCCAACAATTATGACAACAGAAAGCAAAACCACCAAGAGAGTATATAACCTTGTTATCATCGATGAATCAGGCAGTATGAATATCATCCGCAGACAAGCACTTGCAGGTATCAACGAGACCATCACCACCTGTCAGAAGATGCAGAAAGCCCACAAAGACCTGGAGCAGCGAATCACCCTCATCACCTTTGACAGCGATCATTTCAAGCTCCACTATGACAATATCAATGCAGCAGAAGCATGTCCATTGACTCTGAAGGACTACAAGCCATGTGCAGCCACTCCACTTTACGATGCTATCGGCAAGGGAATTGCCAAGATCAACGCACAGACAGAAGCCGATGACAATGTTCTTGTTACCATCATCACCGACGGCGAGGAAAACTGTTCAGAGGAGTACAATCTCAAGATGGTCAAGAACCTCATTGAGAAGCTGAAGAAGCAAGGCTGGACATTCACGCTCATTGGTACAGAAGACCTCGATGTGGAAGGCATGGCAGGTTCCATGGCCATTGACAACCACCTTTCATTTACCGAAGATGCCGAGTCAACAGAAAGAATGTTCGCCCAGGAGCGCAGAAGCCGAGAGCGTTATAATGAATGTCTATACTGCAAACGTGAAATGCCTATAGGCAGTTACTTTGACGAAGACAAAGCATAATATACATAAAGGAAGACAAGCGACACTGGTCATACATCCAGTGTCGCTACTATAACGGAGCAGAGAATCCCCCGAACCCCACTCTTCATGTCACGTATGTCACGGGGTAGGTCGTTGTCTTCCCCAAATATCCGACGTTCCGTTATGACATTGACCTTTCTCTGTGGCATCTTAAAAAAAAACGTTTTCCAAAACTGTCAACTGTCAACTGTAACGCTTGTAACACAAAAAAATCGTTTTTGGAAACTGTCAACTGTCAACTGTAACGCTTGTAACACAAAAAAAATCATTTTTGGAAACTGTTATCTGTTATCTGTTATTTGAAACGCAAAAACGTTTTTGGAAACTGTCAACTGTCAACTGTAACGCTTGTAACGCAAAACAAAATCTTTAACGAAAATCTTTCTCCGTGTCCTCCGTGTGATCCGTGGATTTTTTTTGGGTAGCCTGAAGGCTAGAAATCTTTTGGGGAAATCTTGATTAAGATGTTGCTTCACAAGAAATAATCTGTAATTCAGGGAGGTAGCAAACAAAATCTTTAACAAAAATCTCAACTGAAAATGCGCTCGAATACCTCGCCTCTGGGAAGGGTTTTATTTTGGATCGCCTACGGCTCGACATCTTAACGAAAATCTTTAGAATAATCTTTAACGAGAATCTTTTTCCGTGTCCTCCGTGTGATCCGTGGATTTTTTTTGGGGTAGCCTGAAGGCTAGATGTTTTGGAGTAGCGAAGACAGAGTGAGAGTTCCATTTCATGGCACCTTTTCTCGCCATGGCAGAATTAAAGCGAGCTTTATTCTGCTCATCTGGCTTAACGAAAACGTTCCATTTTATGGCACCTTTTCTCGCCATGACAGAATTAAAGCGAGCTTTATTCTGCTCATTTGGCTTAACGAAAACGTTGAATTTCATCCTTCGTTTTCTCGCCATGACAGAATTAAAGCGAGCTTTATTCTGCTCATTTGGCTTAACGAAAACGTTCTTTAACTTCAATCAATTCCATCAGTTGCGAAACTTAATTTTTTTTATCTTCGTGAGTGCGATGTGCTGCCTTTCCAGATGGTTTGAGGATAGCGTCCTTTACTGTCAACGGTGAGTCTTACATTGCCGGTGTCGCCGGTGGAACGCAGAATGACTAACGCTGAGCCGTGGTAGAGGTGGCGACGGTTGCCGACATGAACTTCATCGGACTGCAAATCGCCGTTGTCTGTGGCAACAATCTCTGCCGGACCTTCTACCTTAAACACCAATGGGTCGTTGACATCCCACACCCGACGTCCTTGGCGGTCAATGGCTGTGATGCGCAGATGTTGCAGGTCTTTCCCGTCAGCTTTCCACTGGCTGTTGTCGGCTTCTATCTGTAAGGCAGTCGCCGCTCCTGTGGTTTCTATCCTGTGGCGAGCCACTATCTTTCCGTTGTTGCGGGCAACAGCCTCCAGGCGCCCTCGCTGATAGACGATACCTCGCCAGAAGATGCGGTTGCGCTGTGTGGGCAATAGGGTGTTGTGCTTCCTGCCTAATGACTTTCCGTTGAGCAGCAGTTCTACTTCCTCGGCATTGGTATAGGTGTAGAGCGAGAGGGTGTCGCCTGCTGTCCTGTTCCAATGATCTGATAATTGGTCAACAGCCACATTGATGCCGTTCCATTCTTCGCTATGCTGCGCATGATCCAGGATGGCGATGTGAACAGTGGGTTCGGTGGTAAACATGCTCTTGACGAGATATGCCAATGGCTTGGGTTGCAAGGAGATGTCGAACACCCCTTGGTTCCATCCCTTGACGGGCCACCCCATGCTTTCGCCAAGATAGTCGATAGCACCCCAATATGCCAGTCCGACCACCCAATCGTGGTTCATGCCGAAAAAGTTGGTGCCTATCATCGAGGTGTTGGCCTCGCTTTGATAGAAGATATGGTCGGGATAACGCTTGCGGTCTCCAGGGAAGTACTGGTATCTGTAGTTGTAGGAGGCGATGTCTGTTGCGATAGCCAACGGTGCCGGCAACGAATCGGTTTCGAGACTCCTATAGCGTGGATGCATGGCTACGGTGGTGGGACGTGTGGTGTCGTAACGGTGCAGCAGGGTTCGCATGAGGCGGTAGGCGGTAACCCCCCAATCGTTGAAGGGGAGGTCGGACCGCTGTTGCAGTTCGTTGCCTACGCTCCACATGACGACGGAGGGGTGGTTGCGGTCGCGCTGCACCCATTCTGTGATGTCGTTCTGCCATAGGTTCTGCCAGGACGTGCGTCCTCCGGCAAACTGTTGCAGCCATTTGTCGTACAGTTCGTTGACCACGATGATTCCGTATTTGTCGCAGAGGTTCAGAAACTCTTCGCTATATGGATTATGGGCAGTACGGACGTGGTTGTAGCCAAACGACTTCATCAGTTGCAGCCGCTTTTCAATGGCGCGAGGGTAGGCTGCCGCTCCCAATGCGCCGAGTGTATGGTGATTGGCAAAGCCCTTGAGCAGCACTTTCTTTCCGTTGATGCGCAGGCCGTATTGTGGAGAAAACGCGATGGTTCTCACGCCGAAGGACTGCGATACCTGGTCGAGGGGCTGGTGCTGACGGTTGTAGATCGTGACGATGGCGGTGTAAAGGTACGGACTTTCACACGACCAGAGCTGTGGATGCTGAAGGGTTATCGTGTCCAACGGATATTCACGCTGTCGCCAGCGTGGCGAGTAGTGGAGGGGTTGTTCGTGTTGGGCAACGGTCTGTCCGGTCTGGTCAACAATCGTTACTCCGACGGTCAGGGGTTCTGCCTTTCTTTTGTTGAACAGCTCCGCTTGAATGCACACCTGTCGGTTGTCAACGGTTGTGATGAATAAAGGGTGGCGTGCAAAATGCGTGTCTTTATTGCTGATGATCAAGCGCACGTCACGATAGAGGCCGCCACCGGTGTACCATCGTGAATTGTCGGGAGACTGGGTGTCTGCCCTGACGAGTATTTCGTTTTCCTGACCGAAGATCAGCTTGTCGGTGATGTCGGTTTCAAAACCGAGATAGCCGTAGTCTGTGCCTCCTATCCGTTGTCCGTTGAGATAGACATCGCCCACGAGCATGATGCCTTCAACATCGAGCACGATGCGCCTGTTTTTCCAACTGTTGTCTGGGGTGACGGTACGCCTGTACCAACCAACAGCCATCTCCTTGAATCCTCTGCTGCTGAGTCGGCTCTTGGTATTGTTGGCAGCATCATTTTTGTTGACCTTCTCGTCTTGTTGCGGAGCAACCCATGGTTGCGAGATCTGGAAATCGTGGGGCAGATGAACCACTTCCATGCTCTTGTTTTTCAACTCATCGGTGTGGGCCACATCGCCTCTGTAAAACTGCCAGTTGCGCGACAGGGAAATGGTGTCGCGTACGGCGGCTTGAAGCGGTTGGAACAGTAGTCCGCCTGCCATGATCAGCATTAAAGACTTTGTTTTAATAGATTTAGGAAATGACATAATGCTTAGGCGGTTATGAATTACAGATTATGATATAACGGTGGCGACGATACGTCGTGATCCGCCATGATTGCGGAATTCACAGAGATAGATGCCCTGCCATGTTCCAAGGTTGAGTCTGCCGTGAGTGATGGGAATAGACAGGCTCACACCGAAGAGCGATGATTTGGCATGGGCAGGCATGTCGTCAGCACCTTCGAATACATGTTGGTAGTATGACTCATTTTCTCTTACAACATGATTGAGAATCTCTTCCATGTCCGTTCTCACATCAGGATCGGCATTCTCGTTGATAGAGAGTGCACACGAGGTGTGCTGTACGAAGAGGTTAAGGAGTCCGGTCTCGGGCAACGGTGCGGTGAGGTTTGCCAGTATCTCGTTGGTCACCAGATGGCACCCCCTGCGTTTGGGGGCAAGGGAAAAGGTGGTTTGCTGTATCATGATGGCGTATTGTTGTTGTCAGTGGATAAATCAGGCTTGTGTCTCACTATCTTATAGCCGATGGAAGCAATGAAGATGCTCATCAGCGGGCTGAGGATATTGAAGAAACAATAGGGCAGATAGGTGAACGTGGCAACGCCCAATACCGTGGCCTGCGTCATGCCGCAGGTGTTCCAAGGCACGAGGACGGAAGTGACGGTAACGGCATCTTCCGTCGTGCGACTCAACAGGCAGCGCTCGTAACCCTGACGGTCATAGATATCCTTAAACATATTTCCCGTCAGCAGGATACACAGATACTGATCTGCCACCGCAAGATTCATCATCATTCCGGTGCAGGCTGTTGATGCTACCATGGTGGTGCGTCCCTTCACCAAATGAACAAAAAGGCGTGTGATGCCGCCTACCATGCCACCTGCCGACATGGCCCCTCCGAAGCACATGGCGCAGATGATGAGCCAGATGGTGTTCATCATGCCAGCCATTCCGCGCGTGGAGACGAGTTCAGTCAGTACGGGGATGTCGTCAGCCACAGACGTACTGCCGTAAACGCTTTTCATGGCAGCTTTGAAGAGGGACGGGTCGATGTCGCGAAACACATCGGTCTGGAAGATCAGACCGAAGATGATGGCTGTCAAGGTGGAGAGAAACAGCGTGATCAATGGCGGCCATCGGCGTGCGATCATCACGCCGGTCAGTACAGGGACTGCCAGAAGCCATGGGGTGATATGGAAACGCTGTTCCAAAGCGGCAGTAAACGACATGATGTTCTGACTGTCGTTGGTGGTACACAGAATACCGCCTATGGTAAAGAGTATCAGCGCAATGGTCAAGGAAGGAATGGTGGTGATCAGCATGTATCGGATGTGGCGGAACAAGGGAACGCCCATGCTTCCAGACGCCAATACGGTGGTTTCGGAAAGGGGCGAAATCTTATCGCCGAAATAGGCGCCGCTGATGATGGCTCCGGCAATCCATCCGTCGCTAAATCCCTGTGCGCGTCCGATGCCCATCAGTGCTATTCCGATGGTGGCAATGGTGGTCCACGAACTACCCGTCATAAGGCTTACCAAGGCACAGATGACGCAGGCAGAAGCGAGGAAAATATCGGGATGGATAAGCTGTATTCCGTAGCTGATGAGCATAGGGACAACGCCGCTGACCATCCATGCGCCACTTAACGCACCGATGAACAGCAGGATGGTGAGGGCACTTGCCACACTTGCCACATTTTTCGTGATGGCTTTCTCAAAACTTGCCCACGGCACATGAAGGAATACCATTCCGATGAGTACGCAAAGCGCCGATACAGAGAGTAGTGTGATTTGGCTTGCTCCTTCGAGAGAATCGCTGCCAAACGATCGGATGGTGAAGGTCAGCATGACCACCAATACAATTAGCGGCAGTATAGACAGAAAGACCGATGGTCGTTTCTTGAGCGTCAATTCCTTTTTCTTCTTTTCCAATTTTATTAGAATTATAGGGGTGATGGATGTCGTTTGTCCGATGTCAGGATGCCGATGGCTGATCTAAACGTCCTGAGAGGAAGAATCTTCTGGTTCGCACGAAATAGAGCAATACTCCCAGCGCATGAGTGACTGATACGGTCCAGAATGCGGTAGCGTAGCCTAAGTGCTCGGCAATGGCTCCGCCAGCGATAATGCCTATGCCGACGCCTACGTCCCACGAGATGAGTATGGTGGAGTTTGCCGTGCCTCGCTCGTTGTGGTGTGCCATGGAGATTATCATATTCTGGAAGGCAGGCCACAGGTGTCCGTTGCCTAATCCGATGAGTATGGCTGAGCCGTAATAGCCGACCATGTCAGGACAGGCGACGAAGATGGTGTATCCTGCCAGCGAGAGGAGCATGCCCTCTGTCGCATTTTGTGTGAGTTTGCCTTGGCGTAGCGCCTTGCTCCCCTGTAGTCGCGACATCATCAGACCGATGGAACAGAGCAGAAACCACGTTCCTGTTCCTCCAGTCATTCCCAAGACCTGTTTGCCGTAGATCGCCAGATAGTTGCTCAGTACGCCAAAACAGAATCCGAAGAATATCATGTTGAACCCCAGCATCCAGCCACGTGCCAGAAAGAATCTGTCGAGGGAGATGCGCTTAGGTGCCTGGGTGACGGTAGTGGGCTTTAGCCGAACTGTCGCATCCACCATCCAACCGAATGTCGCTATGATCAAAGCCATCCAAAACAGCAATTCGAAATTGTGGGTCTCGGCATAGATATAAATGGCAAATGTTGGTGCGATGGCCATGGCGAGATTATTGCTCAGGCCATAATAGCCCACGCCTTCATTACGTCGTGAGGAAGGGAGCACATCGATGGCTACCGTTGAATTGGCAACCGTGAGCGCACCAAAGGGTCCTCCGTGTAATGTTCTGACCAATGCAAACATCAACAAGGTTCCTGCAGCCAGATATCCTGCAAAGAAGATGGAGAATGCGGCAAAGCATACCATGAGCACCTTCTTTCGAGGAAACGTATCAACAAAATAACCGCTGAATGGCCGGAAGAGTAATGCCGTAACGGTATATCCCGAAAGCACCAGTCCTATCACGTCTTTCGTAGCTCCGAAAGTTTCGCTGAGATAGAGTGGCAGGAGAGGTGTCAGGAGATAGAAGGCAAAGAACAGCGAGAAATTGGCTGTCATGACCTTCACGTAATTGGCATTCCACAGTCTTTCCATGGACATCGGGTTTATTGTACGTATTGCCGTAATGCAGCAATAAGTTCGTTGTTCTCGCTCTTCAGTCCGATGGTCACACGCAGACAGTTATGACATAGTGTGATGCGTGATCTGTTGCGTACAATAATTCCATGATCGACCAGATAGTCATAGATAGACTGTGCATCGGTCATGCGAGCCAGAAAGAAGTTGGCATCTGACGGAAATACCTGTTGGCAAACCGGCAATTCGAGGAATGCTTTCATCATGCGAACTCTCTCGTCGAGAATACTTTTCACCCATCTATCCACGTCATAGGGGTTGGCAAGGGCTTCCATCGCCTCTGCCTGTGTCAGCCGGTTGATATTATAGGGGTATTTCACCTTATTAAATATATCGATGATTTCCTTGCTGGCAAATGCCATGCCCAAGCGGATTGCTGCCAATGCCCATGCCTTGCTCATGGTGTTGAGCACAATGAGGTTGGGATGGGTTGCCAGTTCGCTACGGAACGACTGCTGGCGTGAGAAATCGATGTACGCCTCATCGATGATGACAATACCCTGGAAGCGTTCTACGACATGGAGCATCTCCTCTCTGTCGAGTGAGTTTCCTGTAGGATTGTTGGGCGAACAGAACCATATCAGTTTGGTGTGCTCGTCGCAAGCCTGCAATATTTGATCGGCCTGAAACTGAAAACTCTCGTTGAGCGTCACTGTGCGATATTCCACATTATTGATATCTGCGCACACGCGGTACATGCCGTATGTAGGTTCGATGGCCACCACGTTGTCGCGTCCCGGTTCGCAGAAGATGCGGTAAGGCAGGTCGATAGCTTCGTCGCTACCGTTACCGAGAAAAATATGCTCAGGAGCGACACCCTTGACCTTGGACAGCGCCACTTTGAGTTCTCGCTGGAGTGGGTCTGGGTATCTGTTATTGTCGGTCATGCTGTACGGATTCTCGTTGGCATCGAGAAAGACGTGAGCCTGCTTGCCAGAGTATTCGTCGCGGGCAGAGCTATAAGGTGCGAGTTTCCAAATATTTGGTCTTACCAGTTGTTCAAGTTGTTTCATGCTTTAAGCGATTTTATTCTAACTGTCATTGCGTTACGGTGAGCATCAAGCTGTTCGGCTTCTGCCATGAGTTCCACGGCGCGGCCAATTTCCCTGATGCCTTGTTCTGTAAGGTGTTGGAAGGTGATTTTACGGCAGTAGCTGTCGAGATTCACGCCGCTGTAGGCTGTTGCATAGCCATGAGTGGGGAGTGTGTGGTTGGTGCCGCTTGCATAGTCTCCTGCACTCTCGCAGGCATATTTTCCGAGGAAGACACTTCCTGCATTGATGACCTTTTCTGCCAAGGCCTCATAGTCCTCAACCTGCAAAATGAGGTGTTCCGGTGCATAGGCATTAGACAGTTTCATGGCCTCATCGAGATCGCTTACCAAGACATAGTTGCTGTTTTCCAACGCTTTTGCTGCCATTTCCTTGCGTGGCAATGCTTGCAGTTGGCGATTAACCTCCTCTTGTATCTCCTGGAGTTTCTCCTCAGAGGTGGTGATGAGCAACACCTGTGAGTCGATTCCGTGTTCTGCCTGAGACAGCAGGTCTGCTGCTACGAATGTTGCATTGGCCTGGTGGTCGGCAATGACACAAACTTCCGACGGTCCAGCGGGCATGTCGATAGCCACCTCGTCGAGACTAACCTGTTGTTTGGCAGCCATGACGTATTGGTTTCCCGGTCCAAAAATCTTATAGACTTTCGGTACGCTTTCCGTTCCGTATGCCATGGCACCTATGGCCTGTACGCCTCCAGCCTTGAAGATTCTGTTGACGCCAGCCACCTGTGCGGCATAGAGAATGGCAGGATTCACCTTGCCTTCGCTGTTTGGCGGGGTGCAGAGTACGATTTCGCTGCATCCTGCAATTTTTGCAGGAGTAGCCAGCATGAGAACTGTGGAGAAGAGTGGGGCAGTACCCCCAGGAATATACAATCCGACTTTTTCGATCGCCACACTTTTTTGCCAGCATTTTACGCCTTGACGCGTTTCAATGGGTTTCCCTTCAAACTTTTGTGCTGCATGAAAGGCATGAATGTTTTCATGTGCCAAAATGATGGCAGCTTTCAGTTTATCATCCAACAGATGTTCTGCCTCGTCCATCTCCTGTGCTGAAACAGCCAAAGAATGGAGTGTTACGTGGTCAAACTGCGCCTCGTACTTCTTGACAGCCTCATCGCCATGCTCTTTGATGTCGTTGAGCACCCCAGTCACCGTGGCATGGAGCTTGGAGAGGTCCAGATGTGGACGCTGGATAATTTCTTTCCATTCGTTTTGTTGCGGGTATCGATAAGTTCTCATAGCTTAAATTCCTTCCGTTATGTTATTTCCTTTTTTAATAGCATAGAGTAGAGCAATTACCTTGCTCTACTCTTGTGGGGGTTAACCTGTAAGTGACAGGATAAGTGATAAAGAAGCGTTTGTCTTTCGCTTAAAGTATCATTTTTTCAATAGGAGTCACAAGAATGCCTTGTGCACCCATTTCTTTCAGTTTGCCGATAATCTCCCAGAAACGCTTTTGATCGAGTACGGTATGTACGGAGCACCAGTCGTCGTCGGCCAATGGAATGATAGTAGGACTCTTCAGTCCTGGCAATACGCTGATGATTTCCTGTAGTCTTGCCTTGGGGGCATTCATGCGCACGTACTTCTTGTCTTCTGCGTCTTTGACGGCCTTAAAGCGGAAGAGCATCTGTTCGAGTATTTCGCGCTTCTCCTGACTCATATTCTTGTTGCCGATGAGTAATGCCTCGCTCTGCATGACCACTTCCACCTCACTCAGGTTGTTGCTGACCAATGTGGATCCGCTGCTGACGATGTCGAAGATACCATCAGCCAAACCGATTCCCGGACTGATTTCTACGGAACCTGTGATGACGTGGATTTCGGCGTTGATGTTGTGCTGCTCCATGAAATGTTGCAGGATATTAGGATAGGATGTGGCAATTTTCTTGCCGTTGAACCATGCCAACCCCTGATAATTGATGTCTTTAGGAATGGCCAGTGAAAGTCTGCATTTGGAGAATCCCAAGCGTGAGATGATTTCAGCATCTTCGCCACGTTCTACAAATTCGTTTTCACCTACTACGCCAATGTCAGCAACACCACTTGCAACGCTCTGTGGAATATCGTCGTCGCGCAAGTAGAGCACTTCTAAGGGGAAATTCTGTGATTGTACCAATAGGGTGCGTCGTCCTGAACTGACTTTGATATCTGCTTCTGCGAGCAGATTCATCGTGTCGTCAAACAGACGACCTTTGGATTGTACTGCAATTCTCAACATATAAAAATCTATTTCTGATGATTTCCTTTGCAAAAGTACGCAATTCTGGTAATATTTCCAAAAAATTGATTACTTTTGCAACGAAATTTTAATAAATTGATGCGAAAGAGAATATATATACACGTTTTTGCTCTCTTGCTTTTGTGTGCTGCATGCAAGCACCAACAGGATGAACCTCAACTCACACCTTGGGGAGAGGAGCAAGATTCGTTGTCGGCAGATTTTGACTTGGAGCAGATTGTGGGTAATGGCGAAATGATTGTTTTGACCATGACGGGTCCAGAGACCTATTATGATTATCATGGTCATTATCTTGGAACTCAATACCTGCTGTGTCAACGCTTTGCGGAAAAGATTGGCGTGGGACTGCGCGTCGAGGTCTGTCGGGATTCGGCAGAGATGGTGCGCCGCATCAAGGATGGTGAAGCCGATGTGGCGCTGTTCGCAGGACGAGACGATCGGCTGGCGTGGCGGATAGGTCCCGATAAACCTCAATTGGAAAAAGAAATAAAAGCATGGTTTCGTCCTCAGCTGATTGCCGAGACACGTAAGGAAGAACAGTATCTGCTGTCGTCTCGTTCGGTTCGCCGACGCGTATTTGCGCCGATGCTCAATGCGAAAGGAGGCGTGATTTCTAAATATGATGCACAATTCCAGCAACATGCCCGTCGTATCAGATGGGACTGGCGACTTTTGGCAGCTCAATGTTATCAAGAGTCAACATTCGACTCGCAAGCGCGTTCATGGGCAGGTGCCTGTGGTCTGATGCAGATCATGCCGTCAACAGCAAACCATCTCGGACTGGCTCATTCCGATTTGTTTGATGCAGACAAGAATATTGCCGCTGCTGTGAAGTTTATTGAGGAACTGGACGGACATTTCCGAGATATTCCCAATCGGACGGAACGTATCAAATTTGTACTGGCAGCCTATAATGGCGGGTCGTATCATGTGAGAGACGCCATGGCACTCACCCGCAAGCACGGTCGTGACCCGCATCGCTGGAATGATGTGAGTCAGTATATCCTTGCTTTATCGCAACCGCAATATTATAATGACCCAGTGGTGAAGAACGGATATATGCGTGGAACAGAAACCGAAGACTATGTGCGTCGTATTATCAGCCGGTGGAATGGCTATCGTGGCATTAAGACAGCCGCCCACATGAATACCACAGGAGTACCCCAAAAAGCACATCATAAAAAAAAGAAATATAAGATATAGGTCATATTTCCGCAAATATATTTTTTTTATAAGAAAATAATGTGTAACTTTGCAAAGATTCTCTTAAAGCATAAGAAAATGAAGCAAACAATTCTTGTAACAGGTGGAACAGGATTCATCGGTAGTCACACTACCGTAGAACTGCAGAATGCCGGATATAAAGTGGTGATAGTTGACAATCTGTCCAACTCCGATGCAAAGGTAGTGGACGGTATCGAGAAGATTACGGGAGTTCGTCCTGCATTCGAGCAAGTGGATTGCTGCGATTTTGCTGCGATGGACCGTGTGTTCTCAAAGTATCCCGATATTTCTGGAATTATCCATTTCGCTGCATCGAAGGCTGTGGGCGAGAGTGTTGAGAAGCCTTTACTTTATTATCGTAACAATATTGTTAGTTTGGTGAATTTGCTGGAACTCATGCCTAAGCATGATGTGAAAGGCATTATTTTCTCGTCAAGCTGTACGGTTTATGGTCAGCCAGCCCCAGAGAACCTTCCTGTTACAGAGGATGCTCCTATCAAACCGGCAGAGAGTCCTTATGGTAACACCAAGCAGATCAACGAGGAGATTATCCGCGACGATATTCACAGCGGAGCACCCATCAAGGCTATCCTGTTGCGTTACTTCAATCCGATTGGTTCGCACCCAACAGCCATTATCGGCGAACTGCCCAATGGCGTGCCTATGAACCTCATACCTTATGTAACCCAGACCGCTATGGGTATTCGTGAACAGCTCAAAGTGTTTGGTAACGATTACAATACTCCTGACGGAACATGCATCCGCGATTATATCTATGTGGTGGATTTGGCAAAGGCTCATGTGAAAGCCATGGAGCGTGTGCTTGATACCGACAGCGAAGCCCTTGAGGTATTCAATATTGGAACAGGACATGGCTGCTCTACCAAGGAAATCGTTGAAACTTTTGAAAAAGTTACAGGCGTTAAGCTCAACTGGACTTTCGCTCCTCGTCGCGAGGGAGATATCGAAAAGGTATGGGCTAATCCTGAGAAAGCCAACAAAGTATTGGGATGGAAAGCCGAAACTTCTCTGGAAGACACGCTCATGAGTGCGTGGCGCTGGCAGCAGAAGCTTCGTGAAGAAGGAATACAATAATTTTTAAATTATACTTAAGACTAACCAGTCTTCAATAGTGGGACTGCGTTTTTATTTTGTGTTTGTGTTGTTATGAGCCCCCGATGAGAATCGAGGGCTCATTCTATCAAAACCCTATTGAAAAAAAACAAATGACAATGGAAGATATACTCGACAATCTTAACGAAAGCCAGCGCACAGCAGTAGAATGGTGTGATGGTCCGCAATTGGTTATTGCAGGGGCAGGATCGGGCAAAACGCGTGTGCTGACCTATAAAATAGCATACCTTTTGAGAAAAGGACTGGCTCCGTGGAATATCCTTGCATTGACATTTACAAATAAAGCAGCTCGCGAGATGAAGGAACGTATTGCGAATCTGGTTGGTACAGACAGAGCTCGCGGTCTTCACATGGGTACCTTTCATTCCGTTTTCTCACACATCCTGCGAGTTGAAGCGGAAACCATTGGATATCAGTCGTCCTTTACGATATACGACCAAAGCGATTCCCGTTCGCTGGTGAAGAACATCATCAAGGAAATGGATCTTGACGATAAGATCTATAAACCCGCTTCTGTTGCCGATCGCATCTCCATGGCGAAAAACCATCTGGTGTTACCACACACTTATGCTATGAGTGCATGGGCGAAAGATGATGCAATACGTCGTCAACCGTCAATTTCTGCAATATATAAAAGGTATTGTGAGCGTTGCAGACAGTCCAATGCCATGGATTTTGATGATTTACTGGTGAACACCTTTATGCTTTTCGATGCTAATGAAGAGGTCTTGCAGAAGTATATCGACCGTTTTCAGTACGTACTCGTGGATGAGTATCAAGATACCAACTACGTCCAACAAGCTATTGTCTCGCAACTCACCAAATCCACAGGACGTATCTGTGTGGTTGGCGATGATGCCCAGAGTATCTATGGATTCCGTGGTGCTAATATCGACAATATTCTTAATTTCCAACAGGAATACCCCAATACACGCCTCTTCAAACTCGAACGAAATTACCGGTCAACCCAAAATATCGTTGATGCAGCAAACAGTCTGATCCGACATAATCAACGGCAGATTCCTAAAACGGTTTATAGTAAGAATGACGAGGGTGAACACCTTGTACTTAAACCAGCCTATAGTGACAAGGAGGAGGCTATTATCGTATGTAATGATATCCGACGTATCAGAAAGACGGAAAACGGACGTTATTGCGATTTTGCAATACTCTATCGTACCAATTCGCAGAGTCGTGCCTTTGAGGAACAAATGCTGAAAGATAATATCCCATATCGCATCTATGGCGGACTGAGTTTCTATCAACGCAAAGAAATCAAGGATGTTACGGCTTATTATCGTGTCGTTGTCAACCCCGACGATGAGGAGGCTTTGCGTCGTATCATCAACTATCCGGCAAGAGGCATTGGCGATACGACTCTTCGCAAGATTATAGATGTTGCTAATCATGATGGCGTCAGTCTATGGTCTGTCATCTCACAACCGCATCTGCATCCCATTCCTGTTGGGAAATCAACTTTGACGCGCCTGGATGCCTTCTGTCAACTCATAGAAGGGTGGCGTGTTCGAATGGCTGCTGAAGATGCTTATGAGATAGGTCACGCCATTATCATGGAGAGTGGTATAAGTAAGGAAATCTATGCTTCGAAAAATCCAGATGATGTGGCACGTCAGGAAAACCTTGAAGAATTTCTTGGCAGTTTGAAGGATTTTGTAGAAAACCATCGTGAAGAGGGATTAGTCGAACAAATGTCGCTGGCAGACTATCTGCAGGATGTGGCGTTGTTGACAGACCTTGACAGCGAACAAGGTGATGAAGACGACCGCGTGGCGCTGATGACTGTACATAGTGCCAAGGGATTGGAATTTCCTACGGTATTTGTCGTGGGACTTGAAGAGAACATCTTTCCATCTCCCATGAGTGCCGGTTCTACACGTGAGTTGGAAGAGGAACGTCGTTTACTTTATGTGGCTATAACGAGAGCAGAGCGTCATTGTATATTGACATGTGCTCAGAACCGTTGGCGTTATGGTAAGTTGGAATATGACACTCCTTCGCGGTTTATAAAGGATATTGACACCCGTTTCCTTCGGGTGGAGTCAGGACGTCAGGATTATGGACGAGCTGAGAGCCTGTCTGGTTCAAGAACAAAATCTGTTTATGGGAATTCCTTCTCAGGACAGTCTTTACGAAGCGGTTCTTCATGGCAACAGAATCCTCATCCGGTGGCCTCACAATTTAAGGCAGACCCCAAACCCCGTATTGTGGCTCCTCGTCAACCGGAGTCAAGTGTTGATCCGTTGTCTCCCTCCTTCCGTCAGCAACTTCAGAATGCGGGCGGTAATCGTTTCAAACCCGTGAACAGGGTCGTTTCTTCTAATTCAGTATCATCTGCAACAACGGCATTAAAAGAAGGTAACGTTATCGAGCATCAACGTTTCGGAGTGGGAACTGTTCTACGTATTGACGGTAGTGGAGAAAATGCCAAAGCTACAGTAGAATTCCGCAACACAGGTACCAAGCAACTCTTACTGAAATTTGCCAAGTTTAAGATTGTTCAATAGACGATAAGACGATAAAGCAATCCCGAATCCATCCCGAAGGCGTCTCGACCAATGGTCACGGCGCCTCGAAGTCGAGAGCAGATGCAAAGTTCACTTAACGTTTCTTGTATTCGTCTTTTCGTTTGGGGTTCATGGGGAACCAACCTTTTTCGACTCGTCCTTTTTGTTCGAAAATCTCAAGAATACTCCAGAGGCAAGAGCATCCCACAACGCCTAATATGGGGCTGATGATATTGTCAGCAACAATTAGACTGGCGGCGATAAAGACGATGCCGGCAAGGGCAAAGGCCCACCAGCATCGTGTGCCGAAATAGTATTCACACTTGATGACGATAGGGTGGAATATGCCGATAACCAGAAAGGTGATGACGGCTATTATCAATCCTGAAAAATTCATAGTTGTTTATTGATTTAAATTGTAAGAAAGTCGGTTATTCTCCGTAGTCGGCAACGAATTGGTCTTCCGATATAATAGGAATATTCAGTTGTTGTGCTTTACGGTTTTTGCCCGATGTTGATTGAACGTCATTATTGATGAGGAAACTTGTACTACCGCTGACTGCCGATGCCACATGACCGCCCTGGCTCTCGATGTACGCCTTGAGGGCATTACGGTTCTTGTAATGGTGCACATCGCCAGTAATCACAAAGGTTAGACCTTCACAACGGCTTCCTGTAGGCTGGGAAGAAGCTTGGCTGACCGTAATTTGCTGCATGAGTCGCTGATAGTGAGACAGATTGTCTGTGTTTCTGAACCATCGAACAAAAGAAGCTGACTTCTCAGGACCTATACCTGCCACATGGGCAAATACTTCTTGTGGCTCGCGTTGTGTGGCAAAGAGATCTCCCTCGTCTTTTGTCGCTTCGTTAACAAGTGTCTCCAAAGGGTAGGCAGCAAGTAGTCGCTTGCAAACATCTGCTCCGCAGAGTGGAATGGTAAGAGCATAGAGCAGACGGTGGGCCTCGGTCTGGCGTGCTTTTTCTATACTTTGCTTAATATTTGATGCCGACCGCTGTCCAAAACCATCCATCTGCGCTATTTCGCGGATATGGTCGCCAAGGGTGAAAATATCGGCAAACTCACTAATCCATCCTTTATTGATAAATTTTGCGATGGTTTGCTCTGAAATTCCATCGATGTTCATACCCTCCTTGGATACAAAACGGGCAAAGATGCGAAGTTGCTTGGCGGGACAATGACCGTTGGTACAATGAAGCGTTCGAGTACCGCTCGTCTCGCTGATACGCACTTCCGTTGCTGCGTGACAGACTGGACATTGTGCAGGAATATGCAACTCGCCCACAGTCTGACAGACTTTAATGACCTTGGGGATGATTTTATTGGCTTTGATGACCTCTATGCGTGTGCCGGCACCACCAATGCCCAGTCGTTCACACTCACTAATATTGCAGAGTGATGCACGCTGCACGGTCGTGCCTTCAAGGTTGACTGGTTGGAAAATAGCCACAGGGGATATGGTATTGGCAGCACACGACCACTCAATCTCTTTGAGTTCTGTTTCTGCAGCCTCGTCTTGCCATTTGAAGGCCAGACCAGCGCGTGTGGCATGATGGCCTGTGACAGAACCTGTTTGTGCATAGTCGGTATCATCGTAACATACGACGAGTCCGTCAACGGGGAAAGGACAGGTCCGGTTGGTGACACGCAGGGTGAACGCGTCGATCACTTCCTGTATATTCTTTGTGTTTGGCTGTTGCACAGCAGTTCGCTCCACCGTATTGAACCCCATACTGTCAAGCCAGTTCATGCGTTCGCCCCACGACACGATTTCGTGTTCACAATAGACTAATGTAAATGGAATCCATTGTACATGACGTCGGCGTACTTCATCCGTATCTTTCAATGTTAGGGTTCCCGATGCTAAATTGCGAGGATTGGCGAACCCTTCGCCTCTTTCCATTTCAAACTGTTCGAAATCGGCATAACTGATAACCGCTTCTCCACGTATTACCGTGTGTCCCAACTCTTTAATTTGTTGCGGAATACCGCTGATGGCTTGAGCCAAATGGGTGATATTGGTACCGATGTGACCATTTCCGCGTGTCACCACCTTCGACAGACGTCCTCCATCGTAAGTCACCACAAGTGTCAGTCCGTCAAGTTTCCACGATATCCATATAGGGAGCCCTTCTGCCCATTTCTCAAGATCTGTGGTGAGCTTGGTCTTTGCCAATGAAAGTGCAGCAAATTCATGTTCCTCTTTCTTTCCCGCCATATCGTCATGCGATACGTTATGGGTAGGCGAATCAGGTAACACGGTGGCGGTCTGCTGTTCTAATTGGCGGAGCTCATCGAAACGAGCATCCCACTCAAAGTCTGTCATCAGTTCGCCTTGTCCGTTGTAATAGGCTTCTGATGCACGGTTGAGTTGCTCAACCAGTTCTTTCATGCGTTGGAGCTGTTGTGGGGCTATTGTTGTATTGTCCATAATCTACACTGGAATAAGATAAATAGACTGCAAATTTAAGAAAAAAAAACGAGAATACGGGGAATGTCGCACCAATAATTGGAAGTTCACGAAGGAATATTTGGTCGTTTGCCGAAAACTTTGTAATTTCGCACTCGATTTAAACTTAAACATATATTGTAGATATGATCAACATTACTTTCCCAGACGGTTCTGTTCGCTCGTATGAGCAGGGCGTTACTGGACTTCAGATTGCCGAAAGCATCTCGCCAGCTTTGGCACGCAGCGTATTGGCTTGCGGAGTGAATGGCGAAACAGTGGAACTGAACCGCCCCATTATGGAAGATGCTCAGGTTGAGCTTTATAAATGGGACGATGAGCAAGGTAAACACACATTTTGGCACACTTCTGCACACTTGTTGGCGGAGGCTTTGCAGGAGTTGTATCCTGGCATCCAATTTGGTTTCGGACCTGCTGTCGAGAACGGTTTCTTCTATGATGTGCTGCTGAAAGACGGCGAAAGCATCAAAGAGAGTGATTTCCCAAAGATTGAAGCTAAAATGAAGGAACTGGCTTCGAAGAAAGAGCCCGTGGTTCGCAAAGAGGTGGCCAAGGCTGATGCCCTCAAGGAGTTTGCAGCAGCAGGACAGACCTATAAGTGTGAACACATTGAGCAAGATCTTGAAGACGGTACCATCACAACTTATACACAGGGAGCATTTACCGACCTTTGTCGTGGTCCGCACCTCATGAACACAGGAGAAATCAAGGCTATCAAGCTCACCAATGTTGCTGGAGCTTTCTGGCGTGGCGATGCTACACGTCACCAGATGCAACGTCTCTACGGTGTATCATTCCCCAAGAAGAAGATGCTTGACGAATACCTCGTTATGCTGGAAGAAGCCAAGAAGCGCGATCATCGTAAGATCGGCAAGGAAATGGAACTCTTCATGTTCTCAGAGAATGTTGGTAAGGGACTTCCTATCTGGCTTCCCAAGGGTACAGAACTTCGTTTGCTCTTGCAGGAACACTTGCGTAAAGTACAAAAGCGCTTTGGATATAAGGAAGTTATTACTCCGCATATTGGTTCTAAAAACCTCTACGTTACCTCAGGGCACTATGCACATTATGGCAAGGATTCATTCCAACCCATCCATACTCCAGAGGAGGATGAGGAGTACATGTTGAAACCTATGAACTGTCCGCATCACTGCGAGATTTTTGCATGGAAACCTCGTTCATATCGCGATCTGCCTTTGCGCATTGCTGAATTCGGAACAGTTTATCGTTACGAACAGAGCGGTGAGCTTCATGGACTGACTCGTGTGCGTTCGTTCACGCAAGATGACGCTCATATCTTCTGTCGTCCTGATCAGGTAAAACAAGAGTTCCTCAACGTAATGGACATTATCGGAATCGTGCTGAAGGCTTTCGGCTTCAATTTTGAAGCACAGATTTCTCTTCGTGACCCTAACGACCATGAGAAGTATGTGGGAACCGATGAGGACTGGGCATTGGCAGAGAAAGCCATTGTTGAAGCATGTGAAGAGAAAGGTCTCCATGCCAAGGTAGAATATGGCGAGGCTGCTTTCTATGGTCCTAAACTTGACTTCATGATTAAGGATGCCATTGGTCGTCGTTGGCAGTTGGGTACCATTCAGGTAGACTACAACCTGCCTAAGCGTTTCAAATTGGAATATACCGACGAGGACAACCAGAAGAAGACTCCTGTCATGGTACACCGTGCACCATTCGGTTCACTCGAACGTTTCACCGCCGTACTTATTGAGCATACAAGTGGACATTTCCCACTTTGGCTCACACCTGATCAGGTAGCTATTTTGCCTCTGTCAGAGAAATATAACGACTATGCCAAGGAAGTTGCTAAGATGATGCAAGATGGTGGTGTACGTCCTACCATTGACCTGCGCAACGAAAAGCTCGGTAGAAAGATTCGCGACAACGAATTGAAGCGTATCCCATACATGGTGATTGTAGGCGAAAAGGAACAAGCAGATCGCACAGTTGCAGTACGCCCACAAGGTGGTGGCGAGCAGAAGGTGATGACCATCGAAGACTTCATTGCTCACATTAATGCCGAAGTGGATGAGATGACCAAGGACTTCTAAGATAGAATACACTGATTATTCATAAGATAGGCTGCCAACCTTTCCGTAATTGGATGAGGTTGGCAGTTTTTCTTTATGTGTGATTTTTAATCTCTAATCGTCATACTTCTCTTTGACGTTGAGCCTATTTCAGTATGTCCTTTGTATGCTTTGGCTATTTATACATCGGTATTTTTTATCTTTGCCTTTTTTCTTTTGCTTTTATGCCGAGAATATTTTCATGAACCAATTATATTCTGTAACTTTGCATTTGAAAGTACTAATGTATAACAAATATAATAACATGAAACAATTATTCTTCATTCTTGCGCTCCTACTGGCAACCGGTGGTAGCGTAATGGCAAAATCAGTTAAAAAACAACATGTAATTCTTATCGGACTTGATGGGTGGGGAGCCTATAGTGTACCTAAGGCACATGACATTCCTAATATCAAGAATATGATGGAACACGGTGCATACACACTAATGAAAAGAAGTGTGTTGGAGTCAAGCTCTGCCATCAATTGGGCATCTATGTTTAATGGTGCATGTACAGAACAACACGGCTACACCGAATGGGGATCTCGCACTCCAGAAATTCCATCGGCAATAGTAAATAGTCGTGGAATCTTCCCTACTATATACTATATTTTGTACGAGCAACATCCTGAGGCGGAAACAGCTTGCATGATGGAGTGGGATGGTATTAAATATTTAGTGGATAGTTTGGCAATAAGTAGGGTGGAGGTAGTGGCTGATTACTTAAATAACCTTGACAAACTGACTAAACTTGCGGAAGATTATATCAAGGAAAAGCGTCCCAATTTTGCAGCATTCTGTTATGACGGTATTGACCATGCTGGTCATGAGTCTGGTCATGACACACCAGCCTATTACGATGCAATTGCAAGAGCCGACCGCTATGTGGGTCGTATCATTCAAGCCACAAAAGATGCAGGTATCTTTGAAAATACCATATTTATTATAACCTCCGATCATGGTGGTAAGGAGAAAGGTCATGGCGGTAAGACATTATTAGAAATGGAAACCCCATTTATTATCTATGGAAAAGGTATTAAGGAGGGATATCAAATTACAGATGTGATGATGCAGTTTGACGTGGCTGCCACTATTGCTGAAATTTTCCATCTAAAACGTCCCCAGGCATGGCGTGGACAACCCATTACCAGTGTCTTTAAAGGTCGCAGATAATCTTCTTGATGAAGCGACTCTATGAAACGGAAAAAATAATTCATTATAAAAACATAGGTTGCTAAGTATCCTCTTTCATGATAAGTTAGCAACCTATGTTTTTTATACGAGTTAGCCATATAGCTTTCACCAAGCGTGCCAACTAAAGAGAGCCTTAAAGCATTCCTTTGGTGCTGGGTAGTTGGTAATGGAAGATATCGCGTTTGACGGCCATGCGCAAAGCACGTGCAAGGGCCTTGAAGATGCCTTCAATTTTATGGTGCTCGTTTTGACCTTCAGCACGGATGTTGAGGTTCATGGCAGCCGCATCACTCAGACTCTTGAAGAAATGCAGAAACATCTCTGTTGGCATTTCGCCAATGCGTTCACGATGAAATTCTGCATCCCATACCAACCATGGGCGTCCACCGAAATCTAAACATACTGAGCATTGACAATCGTCCATGGGCAATGCGTAACCATAACGCTCAATGCCTCGTTTGGATCCTAAAGCCTGATGCAGGCAAGCGCCCAGCGCCAAAGCGGTGTCCTCTATGGTGTGGTGCTCATCGACGTGAAGGTCGCCTTTGGTGTGGATGGTCAAGTCCATCATACCGTGTTTTCCAATCTGTTCAAGCATGTGGTCGAAGAACCCTAATCCAGTATGTATGTCACATTGCCCCGTACCATCAATATTCAAACGAACGTAAATATCAGTTTCTTTGGTGGTGCGTCGAACCTCGGCAGTACGGTCACCAGCAAAGATGCGTTCTGTAACCTCATTCCAGTTGCCGATTTGAGCAAATTGGCAACCAATATTTTCTGCAAATTGTCTATCAGTATCTCGGTCGCCAATCACATAGCTGTGAGCCATGTCGTAGTCGGGGTTGTTCATGTATTTCTCCACCAGACCAGTAGCGGGTTTACGCGTGGGCGCATTGTCGTTTGGAAAATGGCGGTCGATGAGTATATCATCAAATTCAACACCTTCGCCCTTCAGCGTTTGAAGTATGAAATTATGAACAGGCCAAAATGTTTCTTCAGGAAATGAATCGGTTCCTAATCCGTCCTGATTGCTCACCATGACAAGCTCATAGTCCGTGTGTTGTCTGAGAAAAGCAAGGTTGCCGATGGCGCCCTCTACGAATTGCAGTTTCTCAAAAGCATCAATTTGTTCGTCCTCGGGTTCTTTGATTATGGTTCCGTCCCGGTCTATGAAGAGTATTCTTTTCATGTTAATTTATGGGGTTTGTGAAAATATATAAAGTGTATGATTTTTATTGTATTCTGATGTTCCATTCATGACGTCTTTTCTCGCCATGGCAGATTTAAAGCGAGCTTTGCTTCTGCTCATTTGGCTTGCCGAAAACGCTGGATTTCATCCTTCGTTTTCTCGCCATGGCAGATTTAAAGCGAGCTTTAATTCTGCTCATTTGGCTTGCCGAAAACGTTGGATTTCATCCTTCGTTTTCTCGCCATGGCATATTTAAAGCGAGCTTTAATTCTGCTCATTTGGCTTGCCGAAAACGCTCTTGTTCACGAGAAACGATGGCGCCATAAGCATAATAACTGTGGAATAGAGCCGGAAGAGTGGCGAAAAACTGGAAAAATCCACAGATGGTAAATGTCACAAAGGTAAGCATTGGCATATAGGCAGGCATGGACAATGGGTCACCATAAAGTTGGCCTGTCTGTGCCGAGAGGTTGGCCATAAACAGGATTTTGGCAGGAAGGCAGATGATGAGATCAACGATGATGGCCCATAGAACATCTATGATTACGATAGCGTAAAGACCACCCCAAAAACGGAGTCCCCCTTTGTAGTTGGCACGCAAGGCCTGTAGGAAAGGAGTGCGTTCACTAAATATATAATGTATCAGGGTAGGAACAATGGGTAGTCCGAAGGCAATAATCAAGAGGGAAAGAATAACTACTGCCACACACACGGTAGTAGAATGAGTAGCGAAAGATTGAGGTGAGGCTATGGAATATGCGATGGTACCGCCTGCCAATAATGCAATGGGTATTATCGTTAGTAAGGAAGTGAAAATACCGCCTTTAACGGTTCGCCACGCTAATAGAAAATTGGGCTTCCACCAACTTGTAGGCAACACTAATGTATGGTTTTCTTTGTGCTCTTTAAGACGTGTCAACACACATCCTATGGTAACTGCGAGTAATAGCATACATACAATCACAAAGACCACGAGAAGTCCACCAGTGATAAAATAACTCTTCTGTGAGTCAATAAGTGCAGTACTGTCTGCACCGTGTTGTGTTAAAGTTATCAGTTTCATAACGACCTTGGGCATTTGTACCGCAGCAACCAATCCTGTAAGACCGACCATAAGTGAGTAGGCTAATGCCATCAGCCATGAAGACTTAAATACAGTGCGAAAATGTGCTGTATAGAAACGGAATCCAGAAGAAACAACTGCTCTGTAGCTGCGCGGTTTCATCAGCTCGTCGATTTGCTCTTTACTATTCATTTAATCTTTAATTTTAGAAATCGAAGCCAAAGGTAGTCAATTATATTTAAAAAATAGGTGAAGACTGCAAAGAATTAAGAGATTTTTTCTAACTTTGCATGAAATTAAAGAAACTATACGCATGTTAGAGACCGTAAAATGGGGATTTATCGGTTGCGGAGAAGTAACTGAGAAAAAAAGTGGACCTGCCTTTTCTGAGGTTGAGGGTTCTACTGTAGTGGCTGTTATGAGTCGTACCGAAAAACGTGCACGAAGCTATGCTGTTTGCCATGGAATACCCAAATGGTACACAGATGCTCAAGAGCTCATAGATGACCCTGATGTCAATGCCGTCTATGTTGCCACGCCTCCGTCGAGTCATGCTACTTATGCCATTATGGCCATGCGTGCAGGAAAACCCGTTTATGTGGAGAAGCCATTGGCTGCCTCATATGACGATTGTGCGCGAATCAATCGAGTAAGTGAAGAAACAGGAGTGCCCTGTTTTGTAGCATATTATCGTCGTTATCTGCCTTATTTCCTTAAGGTGAAGGAAATTGTGGATAGTGGTCGTATTGGTCGTCTTGTCAATGTGCAGGTGCGTTTTGCTGTGCCTCCACGAGCACTTGACTATGACCGACCAGATAAAATGCCGTGGCGCTTGCAGCCCGATGTGGCAGGAGGTGGCTATTTCTACGATTTGGCTCCTCATCAGTTGGATTTGTTGCAATATATGTTTGGCACCATTATTGAGGCTCGTGGAATTAAGGCTAACAGAGGTGGTCTCTATGAGGTTGAAGATTCCGTTAGTGCCTGCTTCGAATTTGAAAACGGAGTACCAGGAAGTGGCTCCTGGTGTTTTGTAGCTCATGAGTCAGCACAGGAAGATCGTATCGAACTGATTGGTGATCAAGGATCGGTGAGTTTCTCAGTATTTGTCTATCAGCCAATTCGTCTGCATACCAGCGAAGGCGAGGAAAACATTACCGTACCTAATCCCCCATACGTACAGTATCCCATTATTAAGAATGTGATAGAACATTTGAGAGGAATTGGCGTTTGTGAGTGTACAAGTATATCGGCAACTCCAGTTAATTGGGTGCTCGATCGTATTCTTGGTAAGTTCTAAAAAAAAGATGATGACGGTGGAATACTTAAGAATGGTATTGATTGTTCTTGTGTTGGCATTGGCTACGACGATGAAAGGCCATGCTACTCAAGTTCTGCCGTCTGTTAACTATCCTGTAAAAGCGGAAACTGATACACAAAAAGTACCAACGGAAGTTTCTGTACCTCCCAAGCGCAAATTGAGTTGGTTGCGGCGTACTATACGCGGATTCAGTTATATTGATACAAATTATGTAGAACCGCAACATTATAACTGGGCAGTTATGCTACAAGCTACCCAAAGTTACGACATCTATCAATTACGTACGTCAGAGAAGAATGGGCAGTCTTTGACATTTTCTCCGAATCCGACCGTAAAAATCGGACCATATTTTGGATGGAGGTGGGTATTTCTTGGTTATACTTTCGATGTAAAGCACTTTGGATTCAACCAAGAAAAAGCCAAACAAGGTTGGGATTTTAGTATCTATGCTGCTCAGGTCGGTCTTGACATTTTTTATCGTAAGACAGGAAGCGATTACAAAATAAGTAGGGTGAGACTATCTGATAAAAGCTCTGAGCAGCTGTTGAAAGGCCACTCATTTGATGGACTCAAGGTTGGAACTACAGGTTTCAATCTCTATTATATTTTCAACCACCAACGTTTCTCTTATCCTGCTGCTTTTGCACAAAGTACATGTCAGAAAATCAGTTGTGGTTCATGGATGGCTGGTATAGGATATTCGCACAATAGTCTGTCGTTTGACCATGAACGGTTACAAGATCTTATAGATAAAAACGAAGGAATGCATGGTGAACAACTCGATAGTGCACTAATGTTCAATAAAGTGAAATACTACAACTATAATGCTTCCGTGGGCTATGCTTATAATTGGGTTTTTGCACCTAATTTTCTGTTCTGCGCCAGTACATCGTTGGCTCTTGCCTATAAAAAAACGAAGGGAGAAATGAAAGAACCTGCAGCACATGGATTTGATATAAACAATGTTAATATTGATGGAATAGGACGATTCGGGCTTGTCTTCAATAATACCCGTTTTTTTGCAGGACTGAGTGCTATCGTCTATTGGAACAACTATAAGAAATCTCGTTTTTCCGCAAGTAATATATATGGTACAGTAAATGCCTATGTAGGTTATAATTTCGGTAAACGTGGAAGATATAAAAACAGAAAACAGTGATGAAAAAATATATTCTGATGCTCATTATGGGCATTTCGCTGCAAATTCACGCACAACGTTGTGTTTATCAAAAGGTGGATAGTGTAAAAATTGTGACTATGCTGCAAAAGGCGGTTTCTAATCATAAGAACAAGACGCCGCTATTCTTTGCCCATCAATTGATAGGACGGCCTTATGTGGCTCATACACTTGAAGGTCAACCGACAGAACGACTTGTGGTTAATACCCGACAGCTTGACTGTACCACCCTTGTGGAAACGGTGACCGCACTTACCATCTGTGCAAAAAACAAGCAAACCTCGTTCGATGCTTATTGTAGCATGTTGGAAAAATTACGTTACCATCATCACAAAATCAATGGATATACGTCCAGATTGCATTATTTTACAGACTGGATACTGTCTAATGGAAAAGCCGGATGGGTTAAGGAAATTCAAAGCAACAATACCCCATTTACTGCGGTACAAAACGTCCGTGTAGGCTATATGAGTGCTCATCCGCTATCCTATGTGGCCTTGAAGAACAATCCTAAGGATGTCAAAGTGATAGCTGCACAAGAACGGAAACTTACAGGACAGACCTTCAGTTATATTCCCAATAAACAGATTACAAATAGCAAGATTCTTCGACAGACGATACATGATGGCGATATTTTAGCTATTGTAACCAATAAGAAAGGGCTCGATATTTCACATGTCGGATTTGCAGAATGGAAAAGTGATGGATTGCATTTACTCAATGCGTCTATGATACATAAAAAAGTGGTGCTCGAACCTATGACACTTGCTCAGTATATGAAGAAGCATCCATCATTTCTTGGAATTCGCGTTATTAGAATAAAATAGTATAAAACAAATTTAAAACTGAAAAATATGGAATTACCTGATTTCATGAGTTATGCCAACAAGTTCTCTCAGTCAGACTTCGTTGAAAAGATTTCACGCATCGCTAAACGTGCCGGTGCGAAGTTGGTCTATGCGGCCCTTATCCTGTACTATACGTTACAAAGCGACAAAGTAAGTACAGCCAATAAAGCGCTGATTATTGGAGCGCTGGGATATATGATTAGTCCCTTGGATGTTATTCCTGATGCAATTCCCATTGTGGGATTGACCGATGACCTTGCAGTATTGCTCTATGTACTGAAAAAAGTATGGGGCGATGTGGCACCTGAAATACAGGAAAAAGCAAAACAACGCTTAAGCAAATGGTTTGACGAGGACGAAATAGAAGAAGCAAACGATCTCTTCGGTAAGTCAGAATGATCCGAGAATACGACGTTAGAGTAATACCGCAAGTGGCTGCCTGCGAACAGAATCTTGTGGCGTTTTTGGCAGATGAGTACGGCTTTGACAGACGTACGGTGAAAAGTGTACGTGTCTTGCGGCGGAGTATTGACGCAAGACAACGTAGGGTGGTGGTAAACCTCAAGGTGCGATTATACATCAACGAACTGCCCACAGACGAGGCCTACGAACAGACAATTTATGGCGATGTGTCAGACAAACCTGCCGTTGTGGTAGTGGGCGAGGGGCCTGGCGGACTTTTTTCCGCTTTACGCCTTGTGGAGCTCGGACTTCGTCCTATCGTGTTGGAACGCGGTAAGGATGTTCGCGAAAGAAAGCGTGATCTTTCGTTGATAACCAAAAATCAACGTGTTGATGGCGAAAGCAACTATTGCTACGGAGAAGGTGGGGCAGGTGCCTATTCAGATGGAAAACTCTATACACGTAGCAAAAAAAGAGGAAACACTACCAAAATACTCAATGTGTTCTGTCAGCATGGTGCTTCAACCGCTATATTGGCAGACGCACATCCTCATATTGGTACCGATAAGTTGCCACGTGTGATAGAAAATATGCGCCACACCATTTTACAATGTGGAGGTGAAGTGCATTTTCAAACGAAGATGACACGGCTCATGTTGAAAGACGATGTGGTGGTAGGTGTAGAGGCTGTCTATTTACCCACAGGAGAACAGCAAGTTTTCAAGGGCCCCGTGATTCTCGCAACAGGACATTCTGCACGTGATGTCTATCGTTATCTCGCAGATGCGCATATTGAGTTGGAAGCCAAAGGCATTGCTGTTGGTGTGCGCCTGGAGCATCCTTCTGCTCTGATAGACCAAATTCAGTATCATTCTAAACAGGGACGTGGACGTTATCTTCCTGCCGCAGAATATTCTTTTGTGACGCAGGTTGAAGGACGTGGTGTATATTCGTTTTGTATGTGTCCGGGAGGTTTCGTAATACCTGCCGCAACAGATCAGCAACAGATTGTTGTTAACGGAATGTCACCTAGCAACCGAGGTGGACAATGGAGTAATAGCGGTATGGTAGTAGAAATCAGACCAGAAGACGTTGAAGGAGATGATCCACTTTGCATGATGCGTTTCCAGCAACAGATGGAGTATGACTGTTGGTTGCAAGGCAATAGGAAACAAACCGCTCCAGCACAACGTATGGCTGATTTCGTAAATGGTAGACTCAGTGCCGACCTACCGCGGTCATCGTATGCACCAGGGCTCATATCTTCACCACTTCACTTTTGGATGCCACCAGCTGTAAGCAATCGGTTAAAAGCAGGATTTTTACAGTTTGGAAAGTCATCACATGGCTTTTTAACCAACGAAGCATTGATGATAGGCGTTGAAACTCGTACCTCTTCGCCAGTACGTATTGTACGCGACCGTGACACTTTAATGCACGTTCGCATTAGAGGCCTTTTTCCTTGTGGTGAGGGCGCAGGCTATGCGGGAGGAATTGTTTCAGCAGGCGTCGATGGAGAACGTTGTGCCGAAATGTGTGCTAAATATTTGGGTGTTTGCTGATTTTTTAGTAATTTTGCGCGGAAATTGAAACAATAAATTCATTGCAATGAATATTTCTTATAAATGGTTAAAAGAATATGTTGACTTCGACCTGACGCCACAGGAAGTGTGTGACGCCTTGACATCTACTGGTCTCGAAGTTGACGCACTTGAAGAAGTTCAGAGTATTAAAGGTGGTCTTAAAGGTCTGTATGTTGGCAAAGTAGTCACCTGTGAAATGCATCCTAATTCAGATCATCTGCATGTGACAACTGTTGACCTCGGTCGTGAGTCACTATCGCAGATCGTATGTGGAGCGCCAAATGTTGCTGAAGGACAGAAAGTCATAGTGGCAGATTTGGGCTGTGTCCTGTATGATGGCGATAAGGAGTTTGTTATTAAGAAATCAAAACTGCGAGGTGTAGAATCTTGTGGTATGATTTGTGCAGAAGACGAGATAGGTGTTGGTAATTCACATGATGGAATTATCGTATTGCCTGAAGATGCAAAGGTCGGAATGACTGCCGCAGAATATTACCATTTGGAGAGCGATTGGCTCATCGAGGTTGATATTACTGCCAATCGTGCTGATGCACTTTCACATTGGGGAGTGGCTCGCGACCTTTATGCTTGGCTCAAGCAAAATGGTTATAAAACACAACTTCACAAGCCTTCAACGGCAGATTTTAAGGTAGATAACCACGACTTACCCATTGAAGTGGTTATTGAGAACCAGGAAGCTTGCAAGCGTTATGCATGTGTTAGTGTTACAGACTGTGAAGTGAAAGAATCCCCTGATTGGCTGAAAAATAAACTTTCTACCATCGGTCTGAGACCAATCAATAACATCGTTGATATTACCAACTATGTGATGATGGCACTGGGTCAACCTTTGCATTGTTTTGACGCAGATATGGTAACAGGACGAAAGATTGTAGTGAAAACCATGCCAGAGGGGACTCCATTCCAAACTCTTGATGGAGTAGATCATAAACTTTCAGAACGTGACCTCGCCATTTGTAATGCAGAATCACCTATGTGTATTGCAGGTGTATTCGGTGGAAAGGGTAGTGGTACGTATGAAACCACTCGTAATGTGGTTCTTGAGAGTGCTTATTTCCATCCTACCTGGATAAGAAAGTCTGCACGTCGCCACGGTCTGTCAACCGATGCTTCATTTAGATTTGAGCGTGGTGTAGATCCGAATGGTACAGTAGAGGCTTTGAAATATGCAGCAATGCTTTGTAAGCAGTTGGCAGGTGGTAAGGTTTCTATGGAAATCTGTGATGTATATCCAAAACCTATTAAAGATGCAGTGGTTGACCTGAAGTTTGACTATGTAAACTCACTCATTGGAAAAAACATCGATGTGGTTACATTGAAGTCAATCTGTCTCTCGCTCGAAATGGAAATCATTGAAGAAAACGAACTTGGCTTAACACTTAAAGTTCCAGCCTATCGTGTAGATGTACAACGTCCTTGTGATGTGGTTGAAGATATTTTACGCATCTATGGTTACAATAATGTGGAAATTCCAACACAGTTGAAGAGTTCACTCGTTATAAAAGGTGAGGAAGACCATAAACACAAAATGGCCAATCTCGTCAGCGAACAACTTGTTGGCATGGGCTTCAATGAAATTCTAAATAATTCGCTGACAAAAGCCGCTTATTATGGTGAACGTCAGGATACGTTGGTGAAAATCATGAATCCGCTTTCATCTGACTTGAACGTCATGCGACAATCATTGCTTTATGGAGGATTGGAAAGTATTGAACACAATGCCAATAGAAGAAATGGAAACTGCCGTTTCTTCGAATTTGGAAATGTTTATTATTTTGATCCGAATAAGACAAATGAAGAAAATCCAATGCAAGCCTATACAGAACAGTATCACCTCGGTATTTGGCTCACTGGTAAACGAATTACAGGATCTTGGGCGCATCCTGACGAAGATTTCTCATTTGCAGAACTGCGCGCTTACGTTGAAAACATCCTTACTCGAATCGGATTACAGTCTGGTATGGTTGTGCGCAAAAAATCAACAAATGAGATTTTTAGTGCTGGACTGACATACGAAAATCGTGGTGGTAAGGTTTTGTTGGAGATGGGCGTTCTGTCAAAGAAGGAACAGAAAGCTGCAGGTATCGACACACCTGTATATTATGCAGAACTGAATTGGACAGCTTTGATGAAAGCTGTACGCAAACAAAAGGTTCTTTACACCGAGATTGCAAAATATCCTATAGTAAGCCGTGATCTTGCATTGCTTATTGATCAACAGGTTGAATTTGCTCAGATTGAGGAGGTTGCCCGTCAGACAGAAAAGAAACTCTTGAAGAAAGTGGAACTCTTTGACGTCTATGAAGGAAAGAACCTTCCAGAAGGTAAGAAAAGCTATGCAGTAAATTTCATTCTCCAGGATACTGAGAAAACGATGGGAGATAAACAGATTGATGCTATCATGCAGAAGCTCATCAATAACCTTAAGCAGAAACTTGGTGCCGAACTTCGTTAATTCAAAGAAATAATAATAAAAAAATACAATAAAATGGGAAGAGCATTTGAATATCGTAAAGCTGCAAAGCTGAAAAGATGGGGCCACATGGCCAAAACATTCACAAAAATTGGTAAACAAATAGCAATTGCCGTTAAGGCTGGTGGACCAGACCCTGACATGAACCCTGCTTTGCGTGCCATTATTGCCAATGCAAAGCGCGAAAACATGCCGAAGGATAACATCGAGCGTGCTATCAAAAACGCCATGGGTAAAGATCAGAGTGATTATAAGGAAGTGACTTATGAAGGATATGGTCCTCATGGAATTGCCATCTTCGTAGATACACTGACCGACAATACCACCCGTACTGTGGGAGACGTACGCTCAGTATTCAACAAGTTCAACGGAAACTTGGGTACTCAAGGATCACTCTCTTTCCTTTTCGACCATAAGGCCGTGTTCACTTTCAAAAAGAAAGATGGATTGGATATGGATGAGATGATTCTTGACCTCATTGATTACGGAGTAGAAGATGAATTCGACGAAGATGAGGAAGAAAACAGCATCACCATCTATGGTGATCCTCAGTCTTTTGGCGCAATTCAGAAGCATTTGGAAGAAAACGGATTTGAAGTAACAGGCGCTGAGTTTACTCGTATTCCTAACGACCTCAAAGATGTTACTCCAGAAGAGCGTGAGACTATCGACAAAATGGTTGAAAAGCTTGAGGACTTCGATGACGTTCAGACTGTTTATACAAACATGAAACCTGAAATCGTAGAAGAATAATAAGTTGGTCTCAATGGCAACAAAGCATATTTGTTACGAAACGCATGGTACATGTTCTAGAATGATTGATGTAACATGCGATGAAAATAATATTATTCAGCAGGTCTTTTTTCTTGGAGGTTGTAATGGCAATCTTCAAGGAATTGGCCAACTGGTGAAAGGACAGCATATTGATGATGTGATCCACAAAATTAATGGAATCCGTTGTGGAACCAAAAACACCAGTTGTCCTGACCAACTTTGTAGAGCTTTGGAAATACTTAAAGAAAAAGCGGTTGATGATTAATTCATCAACCGTTTTTACTTCGTATGCTCGGCATGAACATTGTTTAACCCCAAAAACGTTTTCACGTAGGCAATCGATGCCTAAAACATGAAGATTATTCGATGATGATACCGCCATTAGGCTGAATCACAACCTTTGCCTTACCATCCTTGCCAACCTTCAAAGTCTTCTTGACAGAAGTGAAGAACTTCTCGCCCTTCTTCTTTGGTTGGTCGGTGATATAAGTAACGGTCTTACCCGCAAACATCGGCAAATCCAAGGTCAGGACAAGAGGCTTGTCGGTTGCATTCAAACCACCCACAAACCATCTGCCAGCTGTAAGCGCTGCACCCGAACCATTCTCTACACTCGACTTGCGGGCCACTACCGCATACTTGGTTGGATAACCGGCAATATACTTGATATCCTCCCAAGCTGTAGGTACATTTTTGAGCCAATCCAACTCCCACTGTGGCACATCCTGCAAGTTGTTAGGATAGAGACAGATGCAGTTCACGCTGCTTTGGTTGGTAATGGCAGTAGCCATCTCAAACACATCGCTGGTATAACGCTGATGACGGCTCTTGTTGTCCTTGGAGAAATACTTGTTCATCATCACGCCACCCCAGTCGAAACTAGCTACGGCATTTCTTGCAAACGGATGCATCGTCATCTCGAAAGCCTCCTTCTTGGCATGATAATCCGTGAAAAATACATTCTCTGAAGCCAGGGCAGCCTCACTCGAAACATAGTTAGGATACATACGCTCCCAGCCACGAGGCATGGTGCAGCCATGGAAGATAACCTCCAAGCCATAATCGTTGGCATCGCTGAGGATATCCTCGTAAAGCTTCATCGTCTCCTGCTTGTCGCCACCGAAGAAATCCACCTTGATGCCTACTACACCAATCTTCTTCATCCAAGCCATCTCCTTCTTGCGGGCGATGGAATTGTTCATGATCTGACGAGGAGTCTGGGGAGCATCATTCTCGAAACCGTTGGAATTGTACCAGAGCATCAGCCTTACCTTCTTGCTCTGTGCATACTTACTCAACTCTTCGATGCGCTTTCTGCCTATCTGCTTGTCCCACCAGTTATCTACCAGAACAGCCTCGTAACCCTGGGCTGCAGCCACATCCACCATTTTCACCTGGTCATCATAGTTGATGGAACCATCCTGCCAGATGAGCCAGCTCCAGGTATAGCGTGATGGCTTGTAAGTCTGGGATGCCTCATACAAAGGCTCCACCACATCGTAAGGGATAGTGGTCTCTACGACAGGAGCCAGCGAAGAACCCACGGTGATGGTACGCCAAGGAGTCTCGCCCGGCAATGGGATACCGGCATATTCAGAACCAATGCCATTGTTCTCACCCTTCTGAGGAAAGGCGATGGTATAGCCCTTGCCCGGCTCGTAATCTGAAAGACGGCAGCCAGGATAAGCACTCGACACACCGGTTTCGCTGACCAATACCCATCCGTCACTGCCCACCTTGAAGAGACATGGGAAAGTATAGCCCACCCCGAACTGTGACTTCACGTTCATAGGAGCATCAGGAGTATATTCCTCCTCATAAGATGGCTTGGTGCGCTCCCAACCGGTCATCGGAGTAATCTGAGGACAGAGGAAGGTAGTGGTCTTCTCCGGGAAATTGAATCCGCTCACCTCATTATATATAATCACCGACTTAGGATTATCCTTCTCAGGACGGCTCATCTCATACCTGTAGGCGATGTCGTTGTTGCTTACATGAAGATGGAGGGTCATGGAATCCTTCTTACTGTTGAGGAAACCGATGGTAGCATCCACCACATCCTTCCTGATATCACTCTTCTTGATGCGGCTCATCTTGTAAGAAAGCGGCTTCACTTCACCACCATTCAGGATGCCCATGGTGAGATCCTTTGAGAAATCACCGTAATTGGCAACCAATCCGAGCGCCGAAGTTCCCAGCATCTGCTTGCCATTGTAATCTACCGTGTAGGAAGCCTTGCCTCCCTCACAAGCAACATTCACCACCAATTTACCGTCTGGCGACTTCACCGTATAATTGTTAGCCTGCATACCCAAAGCAGCAAGCAACAAAATACCAGCGATACTCATTTTTTGCTTCATATTATTTCCTTTTTAGGTTTGATTTATTTTTAAGGCTTGTTTTTATGCTTGCAAAGATAAGCAAAATCTTGAAGAAAGAGGTGGAAGAATCATTCAAAAAAAAAACAGGAGGACAAAAAAACAGGGTGACAGGTTCCCGTTTCACTCTTGACGCAGAAACATGAAACATGAAACATGAAACATGAAACATGAACCCTTAACCGTGAACCGAAAAAAAGCACCCACGAACCACACTGTGCGGTTCATGGGTTTGCCAGAGGGAGCAAGTCATCCGATGGTGAAACCAAGAGCCGAGAGAACGGCAGTGATGGTGGTCAAAGCAATGTTGATGATGACGCTCCACTTGTTTTTAGAATCTTGAGTCATGATAGTTTTCTGTTAATGATGTCACGATAGTCTTTAATGCCGAGAAAGGTGGCACATAGTATCAAGAGCTGGGCAACGAGGATGAGTACCGATCCCGAAATCTCACCTTGCGGAGGCATCATCATGCCAGCTGCAGCAAAGAGGATGGCACAGACGAAACTGGCCAATGAGAGTATTCGTTTCATACGCTAAATGTGTTGGGGTTAAAGCGTCCCGCAGACGTTCCGCAGGACGCTGTGGTTCAACCTTCAAGTCCGCCACCGCCGCCGCTGGTGCTGTCACCGCCACCGCTGGTGCTGTCACCGCCACCGCTGATGTTGCCACCGCCACCGCTGGTGCTGTCACCGCCACCGCTGATGTTGCCACCGCCACCGCTGGTGCTGCTGCCGTTAGCATCCTCAGTGCCCTTCATGAGCGAGTCGATGTTGACGAACTCGGCTTTCTTCAGGAACTCGCGGCTGGAGATGTTCAGCTCCGTGGCCTGCTCGGGCAGGAAGCGGATGTGCAGGGCCTTGAGGTGCTTCCCGACGTTGAAATCCTCCTTCTTCTCGGCGCCGCCTGGTTGGTTCTCCAGTGTGCAGTAGAACGTGCCGAGGCCGTCAATCTTCACCTTCTTCGACTCCAGCAGCATCTCGACGAGGCACGCGCGAAACCTCTCCAGCACGCCGTACACCACGTCGGGCGTGTAGATAGAGCCGTGCTCCGAGATGTGCTGCGCCAGCCGGCGCGTGTTCAGCGTTTCGAGGTTCTTCACCTGCGCGAAGTGCTTGCCGTAAGCAGCCGACTTCGTGTTCTTGTTCTCTTTCACTTCATAGATAATCTTTGCCATAGTTGTGTGTTTTCATGGTATTAGAATCCTTTGCGGCCAACTGCATCGGGTGGCTGCCTCCCGCTTTCGTGTCTCTCATGATTGACTCTGCAAGTGAAGTGCAAGGCGAACGCAGAGCTGAGCTCGCTCGATGCATCTCAAATGCATCGGCAAAGGTACTACATTTCTCGCTTCGCTCCAAATTTCAGTCCTCCAATTGGGGCGATTTTCAGCACCAATTCACGCCGTTTTTGACGAGCCGTAATTTTCGAGGCATAAATCCGCAATATACGGCCATCGTGTTTTACTTCTCGTCGATGGCGGGCAAGGTGCACCGATTTCTTACACCTTACAATCTTACAATTATAAATTTTCGTGTGCTTATAGTTATAGTAGTATATATATTATATAATATATATACTACTATCTCTTTTTCATTCTCATTTTCATCAATTGTAAGATTGTAAGACTGTAAGATGTAAGGCGTAAGACGGTCAGAGGCAAATTGCCAATAATTACTAAAGATGTCGGCAAAGTGTGATAAGTATCAGAAAAAATGTGTAACTTTGCAGACATATTGACTGAACATATGTACGGCATAGACATCAAAGAGGACGAACTGTTGGCGATGGGCGGCGGCATTGGACGCGCATGGCCTACAAAGGCACACTCGGCTATGAGCGGCAGGGCGACAATATAGAAACGAAAGAATTGATAAACGATGAATACAGAAGTGCTGCTTGATGAATGGTACGGAACAAGGAAAGAGCTGTTCGACTTGGAAGAATGGCTTGACATTGATGCGTTCGATGACGTTGACGATGACGGCAACGTTTTCCATGTAGCAGAGCATGATATATACAAGAAGCAATACGAAATCATCGTCAGCGCAATGGGAACGATGAATGCTGACTCCGTGTTCTATGATTGGAGCAACTTCAACTTTGAAATTGTATCTGATGACGGATTTACGCAGGTTCTGTCAAGTGTACCGCAAGCATACATGCGAAAAAGCATCCGCAAGGCGTACAACAATTTTCTTGAAAGATTCAAATTGGGTAGCTCCGAAATGAACAATTGGGAATGGAACGTATCGTAGTTAACAATACAGAAAAACTACAATCAAACGACAACCAACAATGGCAAAGAAGAAGCAAATACAAGATATAAGATTGGCCGACTTCCCTGAAGAAGAGGGTGAGCAGAACGGCATGAACGTACGGATATATGGCGAGACGAGCTATGAGAACCAGATGGCGGTGCTGAGCCACTATCTGCATAACGGAGGCATCGAGGGCAACGACATTGAGGCACGCGAACAGCGAGAGGAAGTCGTGGCCGCAATACTTGAATTCTTGGAGCGTAAGAAGAGCCAGCAACCAAACCTCGATTTTGAGCCGACGGAGGAATTGGCTTGGATGGCGGCAGAAAATCCCGCAGAATACAACCTGTTTGCAGATTTCTTTCAAGTACCATTTCCTGACCCAGAACAGCCGCGTTTTACGTTCATAGATTTGTTCGCTGGCATGGGAGGCTTCCGCTTGGCGATGCAAGCGCAGGGAGGCAAGTGCGTGTTTTCATCTGAGTGGAACAAGTACGCCCAAAAGACCTATCTTGCCAACTTTGGCGAGATGCCGTTTGGCGACATCACTAAAGAGGCAACAAAGAATTATATCCCTCAGCAATTCGATATTCTATGCGCGGGCTTCCCGTGTCAGCCATTCTCTATCGCTGGCGTATCGAAGAAAAAGAGTCTTGGACGCGAGACGGGCTTCAAAGATAAGACACAAGGAACTTTGTTCTTCGATGTGGCCGACATCATCAACCGCCATCGCCCCAAGGCTTTCTTTCTGGAGAACGTCAAGAACCTCACCTCGCATGACAAAGGAAAAACGTTCCGCGTAATCCGTGAGACGCTGGAGGAATTGAACTACTCCGTCCACTATCAGGTGATGGATGGTCAGACCTATGTACCACAGCATCGCGAGCGTATCATGATTGTCGGCTTCGACCGCAATCATTTCCACGGAGAGGAACAGTTCACGTTCCCTGAACAGCATGAGGCGACAAGGGCAATACAAGAGATACTTGACCCGAACATTGATCCGAAATACACTTTGAGCGATAAACTCTGGTTGTACCTCCAGACATACGCAGAGAAGCACAAGGCAAAGGGCAATGGCTTCGGTTTCGGCCTCGTAGACCTCAACGGAATCAGCCGCACGCTCAGCGCACGCTATTACAAGGACGGTTCGGAAATCCTTATTCCGCAAGGCGAGGGCGTGAATCCTCGCAAACTCTCCCCAAGGGAATGTGCCCGACTGATGGGCTATCCCGATAACTATAGGCTCGACCAAGTTTCCGATGTTCAGGCATACCGCCAGTGCGGAAACTCCGTCATCGTGCCGCTTATCACCGCAGTTTCAGAACAAATCATAAGAACTATCAACGAATATGAGCGAAATATCTAACGCAGCGATTCAGAGCGTGCGGCAGTCGCGAGCCGCCTGGTGTCGATTCATCACAGGCAATGACACTGGCACTACAGGGAGCCATCAGGCAGGTTTCTACATTCCCAAGTGCGCATCGGCTTTGCTTTTCGACGAGCCAGGACGCAAGGGCGAGAACAAGGAAAAGACTGTGCAGATAAAGTGGCAGGACGATTTCACGACTGAAAGCTGCATGAAGTATTATGGGCAGCGAACACGCAACGAATACCGCATCACACGCTTTGGTCGCAACTTCCCATTCTTGCAGGATGAAAACGTGGGCGACCTGCTCATCATCGCTAAGTTCACCGAAGAGGATTATGCTGGCTATGTGCTGAGTTCCGATGAGGACATTGACGAGTTCTTTGCCTATTTCAATCTTGCCCCAGACGAGACCAACCAACTCATAGACATCGATGGAAGCGTAAAACCCGACGAGAAGATAGCTCAACTTTTGCAGAGTTTCGTCGCACAGTTCAACAACTTTCCAGAAACCCGACAGATGGCACAAGGGGCCAGAGATTGTTACAACAATGCTTATGGCATCGCTGAAAACGCTCTTCGCAACAAACCTGACGAAGTGCTGCTGAATTGGGTGGACACAGAATACCGCCTCTTCAAGTGCATGGAAGAAAAGGTCTATGCCGACGTTATCAGCAAGCCATTCGGCAGTATCGAGGCTTTCGTGCAGACTGCCAACGAAGTACTGAACCGCCGGAAATCTCGTGCAGGAAAGTCGCTCGAACACCATTTAGCCGACATTTTTACACATAACGAGCTTGTGTTTGAGGAGCAAGCCATCACAGAAGACAACAAGAAACCTGACTTCCTGTTTCCCAACGGCGAGTGCTATCACAATATGCAATTCCCAGCTGACGATTTGATAGTGCTTGGCGCAAAGACCACCTGCAAAGACCGATGGCGGCAGGTATTGACCGAGGCCGACCGTGTGGATGTGAAATATCTCTTCACGCTCCAGCAAGGAATCTCCAAAAACCAACTGAAAGAGATGCATGACTCTCGCCTGACGCTCGTCGTTCCCCACAAGTACATTGCCAGTTTCCCGCAGGAATATCAGAGCGAAATCAGCGACCTCAAGAGATTCATCAGTCTTGTCAGACAAAAGCAGGAACACCTGCCCAAACACTATATATTGTTTTGACGGCATGCAGCAAAACATCCACTATACATATTCCGTCGAAATGGTTCACTGGCGGTTGCTCCAACCTGTTTGGCCCATTCAGAAAAGAAATGTTGAGGGTATGATTAAACAAATGTAAAAATATGTCTCGCTTCGCACAATATTACATCAAGTACAAGCATGATGCCGGCTGCTATGAATGGGAAGAACGGCAGAAGCATCTCGGATTGCTCTTCGAGCGTGATGAGGGCATCGAGTTCTTTCTGGGTGAAGGTACTGACCGCAAGGTGTATAAGCACCGTGTGTATCACCTCACCACAGCACATGACATCACGGTGATGCGCTTTGCCAACGATATCGACATACCCGTGGAGCGCGACTTTGAACCAGCGATGGCCAAGGACGAGCCATCATGCTTTGTCATCATCGACAATCGGGAGAATCTGCGCACCGTGGCCATCCAGAAACGAAAACGGGCATTCAGCAATACGCACAAGGTGGCCAAGATCATGAGCTTCTGCATCGACCAGCAGTTGTTCAAGGAGCATTGCTACGGCTTTGAGGTTGTGCCCGACTACTATCCGAAAGACCTGTTCGAGGTATGGGAGCGTCAGCAGGAGCACGCCCAGCAGATGCGCTTCGGAGTGCCAGAAATGGAGCGTGACGAGATTCTTAGGAAGGTGCAGGCTCTAAAGGACAAGAAGCGCGACTACTACGATGATACGCTGATGGGCTCGCTGCTGGAGGTGCTGTATGCCCAAAAGCAAGCGAAGTACAAGGGGCACTACACGGTGATGCCTGAGCAGAAGAAAGCTGCACTCTATGTCGACAAGAGCAGTGTTTTCATGCGCAACCTGCTGACATTTGCCGAGGCTGTGGACGAGCCTATAGAACTGGTGACAAACGATGGCGGCACATTCCGCTGCTTCATTGACAGTGATGATGAAAACACGGACAAGATTGTGAGTCATGAGTTTAACGAAGCGTATCTGGAGATGCTGTTCAATCAGACGCGCAAGGATGGCAGCAAGATAGAGCCTGAAGACCGCCTAAGGGCTGAAGAGCAGATTGTGGAGCTGATGAACTCGATGAAGCACGAGGCAACAGGCGAAGGGGAGGAACAGGCAGCATGATAGTGACACTCGACAGACAGCAACAGAGCCTAGCTCGGCGGCAACTACTCACGGATGTAGTGTACATCCTGAGCCATGAGGCTTTGCGCCAGATGAAACGTGACGGGGAAACTGGGTTGTCGGCAGTAGAGGTGTTCCTCGCCGCCCAGAATTTCTGTGAGTCATTGTTTGCCCTGCCTGATGCAGCAGAGGGACTGGATGAGGAGATTGACGATTTGGAGGATGAAGCTCAGGATGAGAATGATGCAGCCATCATATTGGCTGTGGCCACGGCTCAGCTACAGGCACGAGCAAAGCAAACTGTTGGCATCGACATCAGGGGAATCATCTTCCGCATCTTTGAGCGCCTTGACGGAAACGCCCTCCTTTGGCCTCTCGTTGAGCAGATGACCGCCAAGGAGGATGCCAGATGGATGGAGGGGAAGAAAACGGACTTGCTGAACTATGAGTTGAAGGAAATAGAACGAATGGGTGGCGGCTCAGAGAAAATCAGGCAGCTGTTTGCCGACTTCGTGAACTATTCCGACCAGATGGACAAGGATGCCATCAAGGGGCAACTGCTCTTTTTGGCTCGCTACAACATTGACCACGGCCATGCCTACGACAAGGAGCTGATAGCGCTGTTCGACAAACTGGGCATCAAGACCACCACACTTCTGGACGTAAAAGAGTATGTGGCTGTGAAGCACGTGGAGAGCGAAATACAGAACGTCGAGAGAGGCGGCATTGGCGTAAACAAGGAATATCAAAATAGGTAATAAGTATGGACATAGATGTAAAGGAACTGATAAAGGCTGCTGTCGAAGGCTTCGACCTGAGCAATTTCAAAGGCGATGTTGTAGGCGTGAAAGTTGTTGAGAACGAGATTGGCAACGTGGAGCAGGGCGGCATCGGCATTCAGATAAACAACGTCGCGAAAACTGCTCCACAGACACAGTCGGACAAGAATATAAAGGCTGCCGTTGAGGAATTGCTGAAAGCCAAGGAGGGGGATGGCCTCGTGTTTTCAAATAAAAAGCAATGGTGGGCAGTGTATAAAGTGCTGAAGGAATTCTGCAATTATCCTGCACAGATGACCTCCTTTGTTACCAAGATGACCGAACTTGAGCTTGGCAGTGTAGATGATAAACGTCGGCTAACCTATGACTCATTGAGTGCGGCATCAAAGGAGGTTCCGCTCATAGCAACCTGTTCACCGTCGGTTTGGGTTACGCAGAAAGACAAGAGCGATAACTATAGGCAACAGTATGTGGTGGCGGAGTTCCTGATGCTGAAACTCGGCATTAAGAGCTGAGGGCAGTTCCAATAACAATTCCAAAATTCCAATAACAATTCCCGACTCGGATTTTTTCTGAGTCGGGATTTTTTATGTCTGTATCTTTGCAATGTCAATCCGACGAAGATGTCTCATGGTGAGGCTTCGGGCAGCGGATGGCAGCAAAAGACAAATGGAAACAAAAATTATGAGAGTGGTGAAGTGCGGTGAGCAGTTCACGGTGAAGAGCGAGAAGTCCGAAAACGGACAGATGGCCAAGCGCAACCTGGTGCTTCAGGAGGTGGGCGGCAAGTACGAGAACCAGTATGTTGTGGCGGCTTTGGGAAATCTGGCTGTGTGCCAGTTCTATGAGAACGACATCGTGATAGCCACGATGCGATTCACAACACGGGAGTATAACGGACAGATGTTTCAAGACATCGTGGTGACGGACTTAATCAAAGTCAACAGATAAACATTATTAACCTGAGTTGAAGTGAGGAGGATGTTCCCGGGTAAATGCGCAAAGAATCTGACCTTCTTCTCGCAAACAACTCACAACAATGACACAGAAGAATTTTAAGCAGAACATTTTGCAGAACGTCCAGATGGACACACAGACAAGTTTTATGGCCAACGGCGACATCAATATCTATCCATGCTCGTGGGAGGACTCGAAGGCTCCCGTGACGGCTGACGGCAAAGGCCTTGTCCGATACCGTGGCGGCATTGAGGTGGACGAGGATGGTCGCACGAGAGTGAAGCGATTCCGAGACGGCATGAACGGGCCGAAGTACGAGACGCTGTTTCAGACGGCTCATGCCGACGTGAAGCGGACACGAGAGATGAACCACGGACAGCGAGGATGTTTGAAGGTGGAGTTCAGATTTCCACGCCGTTATGGGCTGGCACTGATGAAGAGCCTCTTCTATCAGGAGAGCGAGGAGGTGATGGCTTACCTTAACAGCAGAAAGGAGGTGACGGTATGGGACAACGACTAAACAACGCTAACGATAACCTTAGCGACAACCTTAACGATAACACGATGAAGGTGATAGCAGCAAATGCACAGCCGCGACTGAAAGGGCGCGGCTATGCAGAGACACAAACCTCGGAGCAGCTTGACAAGCTGCTCTCCGAGGGATGGCTGAAGGAGATGGTGGAGGCTATTCGTCAGGGTGACGAGAAGAAGAAAGACCAGTTGCCTTATATCTGTCCGCACTACACTCAGTTCAAGGATAACCATCGGGCGCAGAGCGCGATTATTCCAGAGGCTTTTACGTTTATGACTTGCGTTGATGTGGATGATGCTACGAAGGTGCGTGAGGCTTTCGAGAAAGCTCTTGCTGTGAACAAGGATGAGGATAGCGAGTGGCAGGACATGGTGCTGCGCATCGAGTATTCGGCTCGGAAGAAAGGGCATATCTACATCCGCATTCCAAAGGGCATGACGATTGAGGAGGCGCAACGTGGCTTCTGCGAAGAACTGGGTATGCCTGAACTGTATGACCCCAGTTGCATTACACCCGAAAGGTTCATCTATGTGACGGGTATCGACGAAGAGGTGTATCGCTCTGAGCATTGGCTGGAGGCTCTTTCTAAGGAAGAGTTAGAGGAGCGCAGGGAGGCGTATCTGCAAAGAGGGCTGGATGTTGACGGACGAAAGTTAGTTGGTACGCAGTCGGCCTCGGTTGCGGCTGCCACAGATACCAACTCCAAGGCCGCATCCGAGACGTCCCTAAAGGGATCACCTTGCGGAAGTGATGCGCACCCAGCCGATGCTGGTACGCTGTTCGTGTTTGATGCTTGCATGAAAGAGGCGGAACTGACACCCGATGTGCTCGTGGAGGGCAGTAATAAGCGACACCTAGCTCTGAAAAGCATCCTGTCTGTTGGGGCTACGCAGTTACTGACGAAGGAAGAATTGCTGGGTGTGCTGCAAGTGCGCATGGCCGACTTTGTGAACGAGAACGACTGTCGGCAGTTGGTTGAGGACTTCTACACGAAGTATTATGACCCGAATCAGAAGTTGAGTGCTTTTCAGCGCAAGACCTTGGCGAAGAGGCTAAAGATGGCAAAGGATGCAGGAAGCGCATTGCAGAGTACACAACCGGCTTCGGTTGCAGCAAGTGCACAGGTTGCAGGCGAGCCGCCTGCGTACCCCACAACACCGCCCAAGATGCCCACGAAGTTGCCGAAGGTCGTTGCCTTATTGTTGAGCAAGACCCCCGATGTCTATAAACCCGCAGTGGCTCACGCTATCTTCCCTGCATTGGGCGCACACCTCTGGAAAGTCCGTTTCCCTTACATAGACAATGTGAAGCACGAGGCCACGTTCATGAACGTGCTGATGGCCGGAACGGGTGCTGGTAAGGACTGTGTCTCGCAGCCTATCAACCACATCATGAAGGACATTCGCGCTCGCGATGCCGAGAACCTGAAGCGTGAAGCCGAATGGAAGAAAGAGGTGAACTCGAAAGGAGCGAACAAGGACAAGCGGCAGCGTCCTGAAGGTCTGGTGATTCAGGAGGTTGACCCCGATATGACCAACCCTGCCTTTGTGATGCGCATGGCCGAAGCCGACGATCATTTCCTCTACACGAAGATGAACGAGATTGACCAGTTTGATGCCCTGCGCGGCAGTGGTCGCGGACAGCAGCAGTTCCAGATAATGTGCTTGGCTTTCGACCCAGACAACCGATATGGACAGACGCGAGTAGGCACGCAGTCGGTGACGGAGAAAGTCACGATTCGCTTCAACTGGAACGCGGCCACGACCATCCAGAAAGGGCAGAAGTATTTCAGCCGAGTGCTGACCGATGGCCCAATCAGCCGCATCAACTTCTGCACTATCCCTGAGCGTGAGATTGGAGCCGACATGCCCGTGTATGGCACATACGATGCTGCCTTTGATGAAGAGTTGAGACCATTCATCGACCGCTTGACAAGAGCCGCTGGCACGATTGACTGCCCACAGGCATTCAAGCTGGCCAAGAAGATGAGCGAGGAGAATGCCGAGTTCGCCCGCCTCTCGCAGTCACGAGTGTATGAGAACCTGTCTTTCCGCGCCAACGTGATAGCCTACTTGAAGGCTTGCGTGCTCTACATCATGAACGACTACAAGTGGGCGAAGGAAATCGAGGAGTTCGTGCGCTGGAGCTTGAAGTACGATATGTGGTGCAAGATGGAGTTCTTTGGCGCAGCCATTCAGCAGGCTAACGAGGAGGGTGAGCGAGTGGTGCGCCCAGGTGCCCGCAACCTGCTGGAGCTGCTGCCAGACGAGTTCACCCAGCACGATGCAGAAATCATACGGCAGTCGCAGGGCATGCCGATCGATGGCACTGCCAACATGCTCTACCAATGGGTCTATCGCAAGTACGTCTTACGCCTTACACCTTACAATTATCGTAAACTCAAATTTCTAAGCGACGAGAGCAAAGCCAAGCTTGCCTGAGTTTTGCCGAGGAGCGACAGAAATTCAACAAAGTTAAATTCTTGTCTGACAAATGGAACTAATATTGACACGTATAGCAAAGCGCAAGACCTACACGATAGGTAGGCTCTGCATCCGCAAGCAGGTAGCGGACGAATACCTGACAGGCACAGCCGACGAGTACTTTTGTGATACCTTAGAGCCGACATGGCGCGACTACAAGAACGGCGCATACAAAATCAAGGGCAAGAGTGCCATCCCTGAAGGGCGGTATGCCGTGGTTATCTCGTTCTCACCCAAGTTCAAGCAATGGCTGCCCATTCTGCTGGGCGACGAGACATTCAAGAAGCAGTGGAGGGGCATCCGCATCCACGCTGGCAACACAGCCAAGGACACCGAGGGCTGCATCCTCGTGGGCATGAACCGCGAGGTGGGCAAGGTGCTGGATAGCCGCAAGTGGCTCTACAAGTTGAAAAAGCGAATTGTGGAGGCCAAGGACAGGGGCGAAGCCGTGTGGCTTACCATCAGATAGCCCTCTGCCGTCATCAAGACAATCCCCAAAGCCGCCGATGGCCTTGGGGATTGTTTGGGCGTTATTTTTGATAGTCTTTTGCCTTATATACCACGTCAAGAAGTTTCTGTCCTTGATGCTTTCGTGAATAATACACGTAGCGAAAGCTGTAGCCAGCCTCTTTATATATTTTTAGTGATGTGGCATTCCTTAAGTCCATCAGCATTTGCTGTTTTAGTTCAGACTTGTTCACTATCGCAGAGTCATCCAGTACGCCGCCTAAGGTGTAAGCATAACACAATGTGTGGGATTGTTTGTCGAATGTGAGACTGTCTATTGTTACATCTTTGGCAATAAGTGCAGGACAGTTTTTCTCTGTATATGCTTGGGCTTCGCGCTGGCAACGTTGCTCTAAGTTCTCTTGACAAGCTGACAACATTGCAATAGCAATTATCGTGTATGCAGCGATGTGTTTTATTCTTTTCATCTTATTTGTTATTTACTATTCACTTGTTGATTTGATAGTTATTTTATCCTTATTTGCTCAGGTGTCATCCATCGATAGAGATTGCAACCGATAAAGTTGCCAACAACCTCAGAGACATAAATCAACACAACGATAGGTTGACAGACGATGTCCCAGGGGGCGGCAAGAAAATAAAATGCATCGGCGATACTATGGGTGAATCCACAGAGAATGAAAACTGGCACACCGAGTAAGAGTGCTAACATTTTACCCTGTCGTGCAAATTGAACAGCAGTCGTCATAATAAAACCACAGCCGATGGCCAACAAGCCGCATGCAAATGGACCTTTGGTAATACGCCCTGTCAATATATCTCCTGCTTTTTCAATACAATCAGGATGAGCATATCTGATGGCAAGGGCTGTTAAAAGACAACCAATAATGTTTCCGATGAGTACTATAACGAGCATCGACCAGTCGCCATGTCGGCGTATAAAACCTGCAGTTCCTGTGTATAATTTCAATCCATAATACACTACGGTTGTTAAGCCAAAAGCGAAGAGTACTGCACCAGCTATTCCTCCTACTTTGAGATTGACTGTTCCACCAATTGCAATGCAGATGCCAGCCAAAATAGCCAACGGAAAATGTGTGTTGAATGTTTCTTTTAGGTTCATATTTATATTATTTAATTTGAATTCAATGATCTATGACATGTACTCTGACTCTCTTATTTCTTATAACGTTCCATCTCTCTAAAATCTGAAGGTAGATAACCAGTATGGCGCTTGAAGTGTTTTACAAAATATGAAGGATCGTCATACCCTAACATGTAAGCAATTTCTTTAATCATCAAATCAGAATAAAGAACAAGACGTTTGGCCTCCAATATGATGCGGTTATTAATGAAAATCAATGGAGATTTTCCAGAACACTCGTTGACGCTATTGCTGAGTGAACGGACGGACACATTTAAACGATTAGCATATTCTTGAACAGTATGCAGTTGTTTGTATTCCTGTTCAAGTAACTGTCTGAAACGGATAAAAAGTAGGTGGGAAGGTTTACGATAATCAACAGTTTGTTCTGCCTCATGTTTGCCGTATCGTTCTATTTTTGCAAGAAAGATGGTTAGTAGTGATTTTAAGATGTCTATATTACCCAATTCACCATTTCTCTCCGCTTCTAACTCCATTTCGTGTATTAACGGTTGAAGTAACTTTGATGTTGGCTCGTCTATAATATAATATGGTGTTCCTTCGTAGGTATGAAACGCGTTGTATTCAAGGAATAAACGACTGATATTGGTGGAAGAATTTGAGACTTTTATCAAATCAGTACACATTTTTATAGCAACACCCCGATAGTTGTCTTTACAATCGAAATGGTGAATCTGTCCAGGAGACAGAAAAAATATGGTGCCTGGAACAACCTTGTAATCAACGAAGTCCACCGTGTGTATTCCTTCACCATCCTGAAACCATAGAATTTCATAGAATGAGTGGACATGTGCCATACAGTCGTCAATGTCACTTGTGGCAAAGAGTTCGGGCATGTGCTCTACTCGAAATCCATTTCCACCAGGTGCATTACAGACGGTTTGGTAAATATGACTCAGATTTATTTCTGACATAGTATTATCTAATAAAATTCATGGGTGTCCATGCTTCGCGTTCTGGAAGGTCTGAAGAATCATTGTTGTTTAGTTTTTTCAACATCCATGCCATGTTGTTGGCCAATGTACGCATGGTTTGCATACCTTCAATATCTTGTGCGGCTTCGCCCTCGACTCTTCCATAAGCCAGATTCCAATATTGGGAAGTCACAATCGGCATGTTCATCATTTGGAAAGGCATGAGTAATGTTTGATATACTGCAGAAGCACCGCCACGACGACAAACTGCTACGGCAGCTGCTGGCTTTCCAATGAAGTATGCCCCTCCTGCATAAAGCATACGCTGTTGAAGGCAAAGTAACTGACCTGATGGTTGACCGTAATAGACGGGAGAGCCTATGATGACTCCATCGCAATGAGAGATGCTTTCGATGACGGAGTTTGTTATGTCATCAGAAAACACACATTGTCCGTTGCCGTTCTCTTTGCATTTATTGCAGGCGATGCAACCGCGAACAGGTTTCTTACCAATCCATAGGATGGTACTTTCTATTCCGTGGATACTAAGTTGTTTTGATATCTCCGTTAAGGCAGTATAAGTATTACCTTCCTTTCGTGGACTTCCATTAATGAGTAGAACTTTCATAACAATTTGTTGAAGAGTCTTGTTGTAAATCGTACACTAAGTTTATTTTGAAGGCAAATTTACTAATTTCTACTGAATTGAGCAACGTCTTTTGATTCAAAGTGCGAATAACATAGAAGAAAAAGTGAAAAACTCTTTGTAATTAGTGCAAAATATAGTAAATTCGCAGTCGAAATAGAAAAAAAACTTATGCAGAACGTATGTGTTTTTACAGGAGCAAGACCGAACTTTGTAAAGGTCGCTCCAATTGTCAGGGCCATCATTAAGACAGAAGGTATTGCCTATCAGTTGGTATATGCAGGACGTCAAGATGATCCTACCCTTGAAGCATCATTGTTTGATGATCTTCAGATGCCAAAACCAGATATTTATCTCGGTGTTGATTGTGAAAATCTTAATGAACTGACAGGAAGAGTGATGGCTGAGTTTGAAAATTATCTTAATCATCATTCTACAGATATTGTTATCGTCGTTGATGACCTTGCTTCTACCATGGCAGCTGCCATAGTAACAAAGAAACGAGGTGTAAAATTGGCTCATCTTGTTGCTGGTACTCGTTCCTTTGATATCAATATGCCGAAGGAAATCAATCGCTTGGTCATTGATGGATTGAGTGATTTGTTGTTTACGGCAGGTGTTAGTAATAATAGTATTGTTACTCGTGAAGGTGCTGATATGCAAAAAATTTACATGGTTGGCAATATCCTGATGGACTCATTGCGTGCTAATCATGACAGATGGATGAGACCTCAATGTCTTGAAAATGTGTCAGACGGTCAGTATATTGTCTTGACTCTTAATCGCAAAGTACTCTTGGCAGATACAGATAAACTCCAACACCTCCTTGCTACTATAATCGATGTGTGCACTGGATGTGAAATTATTGCGCCATTACGTGGAGTAGCAAGAGAAGCTGTGGATAAAATGTCGCTACCTATAACCCTTGTTCCAACATTGTCATATTTGGAATTTGGTTACCTTGCTGCACATGCTAAAGGTGTGATAACGGATTCTGGTAATGTGGCAGAAGAAGCCACATTCAATCATGTACCATGTATCACTCTTAATAGTTATACAGAACATATTGAAACGGTGAAAGTAGGTACTAATGTGTTAGTAGGTGAGGATTGCCAAAAATTGCATGATGCCTTGAAATTACTGATGGCTGGCAATTGGAAACATGGTGATTTGCCTGACCGTTGGGATGGACGTTCGGCAGAGCGTATTGTACAGACGCTTCTTGACTTGTAATACTAAGAATAGCAAATGCTTTCAATCTTGGCCATTTCCATTTTGCCAATTCTTGTAGCTTGGCTGTTGGATAAGATATTAGGTGACCCGATGTGGTTACCGCATCCTGTTGTGCTGTTTGGTAAAATCATACATAAGTGCGAAACAATATTAAACAAAGGCCATTGGAAACGGACAAAGGGAGCGGTAATGGCTGTTGTGCTTATTATAATGACTTTTGTCTTGACCGATTACCTTTTGAAAATAGCGTTGGATGTGTCTGTTTATCTATGGATGACCGTGACAACCATACTTGTGTTTTACTGTTTGGCAGGAACAACACTGATTCGTGAAGTTAGACAAGTTTTCTACGCTCTTGATATTTCATTACACAAAGGACGTGAGCGTATAGCTCGCATAGTAGGGCGAGACACAGCCAATCTTACAGCTCAGGAGGTACGTTCGGCAGCATTAGAAACCATGTCAGAAAACCTAAGCGATGGTGTCGTGGCGCCACTCTTTTGGTTGGTACTACTGGGCGTGCCGGGAATGATGGCATATAAAATGGTCAATACTCTCGATTCTATGATAGGTTACCATAATGAACGCTATCTTCGTTTTGGAACTTGGGCAGCACGCATTGATGATGTAGCCAACTACATACCAGCTCGATTGACAGCATTGATGATGATATTGACTTCAAGTTTTTATTGTTGGTGGAGCAGGTTACGTTTTGTAGCAAAATATGGCAGAATGCATGCAAGTCCTAATAGCGGCTATCCAGAAGCTGCATTAGCATCTATTCTTGATTGTCGTTTTGGTGGATCTCATGATTATTTTGGTCAACGTTTTTATAAACCATATATCGGAGACTGTGATCGCCAACTAAGTACGAAAGATATGATCATTGCCATTGGTGTTAACCAAAGAGTCGAGATTGTTATGATGGTAATTGTATGTGCATCGATTTTGTTTTGAGTACAGAAAAAATTGATATTTCTTTGTTTTTGAGATGTAAACTATAATATTTATCAAATGGCTATAAGTTCACAATCGAATCATAGGAAAAAACTTAATCCACTAATGTTTGTGGGAACAGGAAGTGATGTTGGAAAGAGTGTTGTAGCTGCTGCGTTTTGTAGAATATTTCGGCAAGACGGATATCGCCCAGCTCCATTTAAAGCACAAAACATGTCGCTCAACTCGTATGCCACTCCCGATGGATTAGAATTAGGACGCGCTCAGGCTGTACAAGCTGAAGCGGCAGGAATCCCTTGTGAGGCCGATATGAATCCCATCTTGCTGAAACCGCAGTCTGACCATACATCGCAAGTAGTCTTGTTGGGACGTCCTGACAGCAATCAGTCTGCTGGAAGCTATTTTCGAAAGGAAGGACGAGATCGCTTTCGTAATGTTGCTCATGAAGCATTTAATCGTTTGGCATCCCGTTTCAATCCTATTGTGATGGAAGGGGCAGGAAGTGTTTCAGAAATCAATTTGCGCGAGGTAGATATTGTCAATATGCCTATGGCTCTTTATGCCCATGCAAATGTAATTCTTGTTGCAGATATTGACCGCGGTGGCGTTTTTGCTAGTATTTATGGCAGTATTATGTTGATGACACCTGAAGAACGAAGTCACATTAAAGGTATTATTATCAATAAATTCCGTGGAGACATCAGTCTCTTCGAATCAGGCGCGAAAATGATAGAGCAACTATGTGGAATACCAGTTCTCGGTATCCTGCCTTATTTTCATGATATTCATATTGAAGAAGAGGATAGTGTCTCGCTGCAGGTTAAGTCGAGACAGGCTGTAAAAGGCAAGGTAAATGTTGCAGTAGTATTGTTGCGCCACATGAGCAATTTTACAGACTTTGATGCATTAGAACGAGATTCACGACTGCATCTTTATTATACCAACAATCCTGCTGATCTTGAAGATGCAAATATCATCATCGTTCCTGGATCCAAATCTACGATAGATGATCTTTGTCTGTTACGTCAGAATGGAATGGCAAAAGCTGTTGTAGAAGCACGAAAACGTGGCGTTACGGTGCTAGGCATATGTGGCGGCTATCAGATCTTGGGAAAGGAAGTACGAGACCCGACTCATGTCGAGGGTGAAATCGAGCGATTGCCAGGGTTGGGACTTTTGCCTGTCGTGACAGTTATTGGTGGTGAAAAAACTACTCGACAAGTTACATTCCAATGTCCTACGCTGGTAAAAGATGAAAATGTCAAGCTTCGCGGTTATGAAATTCACATGGGAACGACAACACTTGATGACAATGCTCAGTCGATGAATCTATTTAATAACCAAACAACTGATGGATGTTTCGTTGATGATCGCTGCATGGGCACCTACATTCATGGAATACTTGATAATGCACCTATTGTTGATGTTTTATTGTCACCATATCTGAAAGATGCTCAACAGCAGTCTGTCTTTGACTATGAAACCTATAAAAACCAACAATATGATTTGTTGGCAGATCATGTTAGACAACATGTTGACATGGAACGCATTTATCACATTCTTACTACGTCTGATTAGCTTTAACTGACAGATAAAGCAGATGTCGCATTTGTGGCAAAAGAAAGAAAAACATAATTCTTCTTTGTTTTTCGCTTACAAATTCGTAATTTTGCAAACGCATTGAGAATAGAAGGGAATGAGGTGAAAATCCTCGACTGTCCGGCAGCTGTAAACAACCCTATATCGACGTGAACAACAAAGTCACTGGTTTGTTACCGGGAAGGCGTTCGCGATCAGGTTGACAAGTCAGAATACCAATTCCAAGCAAAAACAAAATTTTTCATCGTACTCTTGGGCTAGGCGATGAGATATTTATAAATATGAAGAAATTCAATTTGTCGATAATTGCAATGCTTGTCTCTGTAAGCGCAATGGCGCAGACAGACACCATAACAAGCCGTGTTCATCAATTGAAAGAAGTGACTGTGACTAAGAGTCAGCGCAAGCGAATGCTCACAAGTACAGCACCTTTGCAAATGATGGACCGAAAAGACATGCTTACTATGGGAGTAACAGATATGGCAGACGCACTTCATCGAATGTCGGGCGTTACGCTACGCGACTATGGCGGTGCAGGAGGCATGAAGACCGTGGCTGTGCGTGGTTTTGGAGCAAAGCATACCGGTGTAAGTTATGACGGTGTTATGCTTAGTGATTGCCAGAGCGGCGAAATAGACCTTTCTCGTTATTCGCTTGATAATGTCGCCAAGTTATCGTTGGTAATTGGTGATAATGATGATATTTTCATTCCTGCACGTCAGGCGGCATCATCAGCAGTTCTCAACATACAGACATTGCCTTTACCTTCTGATGAAAGAAAACCGCATTTAACTTCTCAGTTGAAGATGGGGTCATTCGGATATGTTAGTCCCTATTTGCGATATGAACAGAGTTTTTCTAAGGCCTTTGCCGTGTCTGCTGTAGCTGAATATATTTATGCCGAGAATGATTATCCTTATGAGATTAGAAATGTAAAGACTGTGACGAAAGATCGTCGTACTAACAGTCTCATGAGTAGCGGACATGGCGAGTTAAACTTTTCATGGCAACCTCATGCAACAAATCGATTGACAGGTAAGATTTACTATTATGACAATTCACGTCAGTTGCCTGGTATCGTCCATTATTATACTAACGTAAGTGGGGAGACTCTTCATGACCGCAACTTCTTTGTACAGGCGGGGTACCAAAAACGTTGGGGAGATACGTGGGCGTTGAAAACCATTGCCAAAGTAAATTGGTACGAATCTATCTATCGCGACAAACTAATGCCTGGCGCTGTTAACGATGCAAGTTATTGGCAACGGGAATATTATGCTTCTGCTGCCCTGCTGTTTGTCCCAACGAAACATTGGGCAATGGATTATTCTGCAGATTATTCTTTTAACAATCTGAATGGCAGTTCATGGCGCGCCATTATTGGACATCCGTTTCGCCATAGTATTCTTCAGTCCGTTACTGTAAAATATCAAACTGGTCGTTGGGTCATGACGGGAAAACTGTTGCATTCGCTTTTTATCAACCGTCAGAAGAACGTCGAACAGACAGATCGTACCGATGTGCAAATAAATTCTGCACGAAATATGCGTCGTCTCTCACCATCGCTGTCGTTGTCATACAAACTGCTTGAAGATGAGGAACTCTTTCTGCGTGCCAGTTACAAAAATATTTTTCGTTCTCCCACCTTTAATGAGAGTTACTACTATCATTATGGCAGTACCGAATTGAATCCCGAATTAACTGACCAGTGGAATATAGGTGTGACATACTCACCTCATCTCTCACGTTACACTACTGCAACGCTTATGTTTGACAGTTATATCAATAAGGTGAAAGACATGATAGTAGCAGTACCATATAATATGTTTGTTTGGACGTGTATCAATGTCGGTAACGTGCGCAGTATAGGCATCGACGCAACAATGCAGGTTGAACACCAGTTCAATAAAGCTCATGGGTTGATGCTCTCTGGAAGTTATAGTTTGCAAAAGGTGCAAAACCGAACTAATCCTGAGTCGCCCAACTACAATAAGCAGATTGCCTATATGCCTCAACATACAGCAAGTGGTTCTGTTGCTTATGAGAATCCTTGGATAAACTTAATACTGCATGCGACAGGTATGAGTAGCCGTTGGCCTAACAACGAGCATTATCCTTCAACAATGATAGAAGGCTATGTTGATTTTGGCTTGACAGCATATAAACAAATCCATTTTGGAAACCATCATGTAGAAATTCGTGGAGATATTAAAAATCTCTTTAATAAACAATACTGTATCGTGGCTCATTATCCGATGCCCGGCAGAAGTTGGATGATATCAATCAATTACAAATTATAATTAAATTATTTATTCAAAATGAAAAAACATTTATTAAGTATGGCAGTACTGCTCATGGGAGCAGCTATGTTTACCGCCTGTGATGACAACGACAATGAACAGCATGAATACATTGTTCCTGTAACAAAAGGTGCATTTCTTCTATGTAGTGGAAACATGAGCGGCAACATCGATGGTAGCGTTTCATACCTCGATTATACCTCTAATCAGGTTGCCAACAAGCAGTTCCAAGCACAGAATGGTCGTTCCTTAGGTGGTACTCCTAATGATGCTTTGGTTTATGGTAGTAAGATGTATATTGCCGTAACTGGTGAGAATACTCTTGAAGTGGTTGATGCCAAGACCTTGAAGTCTCTCAGACAGATCAAGACCAATGTGACTTTTGGTGAGGGTTGTCTCAAACCTCGTCACCTTACAGCTTCAGGCGACAAGGTGTATATTTCATTCTACGGCAAGTCTGAATCTTCGTATGATGAGAATTGGAACGCTACAACTAAAGGTAATGGATATGTAGTTGCAATTGACACCACAACATTCACTCGACAAGGTATCTATGAGGCTGGTTCTTTCCCAGAGGGCATCAGCGTGGCAGATAAAAAACTGTATGTCTGCAATTCTGATTATGCAGCATGTACCAAACCTTCTATTTCTATTATCGACCTGACTACAGGTTCTGGAAGTCTGATTAAGAATGATAATATTGTCAATCCACAGAAGATTGTCTTGACTGCTGCTGGCGATATGTATGTACTTGATTTTGGAAACTATGGCGATAAGAAGTCTGGTGTATATAAGATTACTGCCAAAAATAACGAGGTGACACGTCTGATGGATGCCAACGACATGGATTGCATTGGTAGCAATATCTTTGGTTATTATACTGAGTTCGACGCTTCTTACAAACCAGTCAAGACTACTTATCAGGTCTATAATCTTTTAAGCCAGGGAACATCTACTTTCTACACAGATACTAATAACGAGATTATCCCTGCATGTATTGGTGTTGATCCGGTTGTCGGTACCGTGTTCATTGCTTCTAACGTGAAGAATGCTGATACTGGCAAAACTGATTATAAGGCAAATAGCAAGATCTTCATGTTCAACGTTGAATATTCACAACAGGGCGTTTTTGTATCCGCTTCAAAGAATGCTAATGTGTGGGGCGCTACTGCAGGTGTAGGTCCTTGCGCTTTTGCTTTCAACGTTACCACTAATGTGATCAAATATTAAATAGACAGAGATGCGTCAGTTCATCCTGTTTGGAATGATGACCGTGTTGCTGTCATCCTGCGGAGGCCGAATGGCCGAAGTGCAGGATGGTGGCGACACGCTTCATTTAAAATATTCCTCTTTGTTGACTATTGTGCGTCATGAGGGATATACGATGGCTCAAATCCGTAATCCTTGGAAATCAGGGAAGACTCTTCATACCTATGTATTGGTTCCGAAAGACGAACAGTTACCAGATCAAGCATTACTGCCTGCACAGGCTACCATTATCCGTACACCCGTAGAGCATTCTGCCGTATTTACCACAGTTCATTGTTCTTTACTCGGTATGCTTGGAGCACAGGACAAGATAGTGGCTGTTGCTGATTTGAAATATATCAAACTGCCATTTGTCCAACAAGGGGTAAAAGCTGGTAAAATAGCAGATTGCGGTAGTGGAATGCAACCCATGGTAGAGAAGATTATGGATGTGAAGCCCGATATAATCATGCTTTCTCCTTTTGAAAACAGCGGTGGCTATGGAAAGGTTGAGGAAATCAATATTCCTATTGTAGAATGTGCAGAGTATATGGAAAACTCTCCGTTGGCACGTGCAGAATGGATGCGATTCTATGGATTGCTTCTTGGACGTGAACAGGAGGCAGACAGCCTTTTCGCTTGTGTAGATAGCTGTTACCACATGCTTCAACAACAAGCTTCAAAGGCTCGTCATGGAGGACATCGCCGTACTGTGCTTTTCGACAAGATGACAGGTTCTGTATGGCATGTTCCCGGTGGACGCAGCACCATTGGGCAGATGGTTAAAGATGCGGGTGGTGACTACCCTTGGGAGAACGATACCCATGGAGGAAGTCTGGCTCTGCCCTTTGAGAATGTTTTAGAACGAGCTGGCGAAGCTGACGTCTGGCTGTTCCGTTATAGTAGTGACCATACCTATACGAAGGCAGATCTCTTAGGGGAGCGCGACGGTTATAAGATGCTGAAAGCATTTCGTCAGAATGAAGTTTATGGATGTAATGTAGAGAAGACATCTTTTTATGAAGAAACTCCATTTCGTCCTGACCTATTGCTTTCTGACATCATCCAGATACTTCATCCGAATTTGATCCAATCAAAACACTTACGCTATTTCGAAAATACAAAATGAACAAAGGCTACATTTCATGCATCATGCTTGGCATCATGGTGCTCTTGTTTTTTGTGGTGAGCCTATTGATTGGTTCTGTCTCGATTCCTGTGAGCGAAACATTTCGCATTCTGATTGGAGAAGAGTCCGTCAAGCCCAGTTGGCAGTATATCGTGATTGAATCGCGCCTCCCTCAGGCTGTTACTGCCATGCTTTGTGGTGCTTCTTTAGCTGTTTGCGGACTTATCTTGCAAACGGCGTTTCGTAATCCGTTGGCAGGTCCCAGCATTTTTGGTGTTAATAGTGGTGCAGGCCTTGGTGTAGCCTTGGTGATGTTGTTCTTCGGTGGAAGCGTTTCGGCTGGAACTGTCAGCATTGGCGGTTTCATGGCTGTTCTTCTTGCTGCATTTGCAGGAGCTATGGGTGTCATGGCGTTGATCTTTTTCTTTTCCACATTGGTGCGAAGTCATGTGATGTTGCTGATTGTTGGCATAATGATAGGATATATGGCTGGTTCTGCCATTTCCTTGCTCAATTTTTTTGCAACAGATGAAGGGGTGAAATCGTATATGGTATGGGGAATGGGATCTTTTGGAGGTGTTTCGCTGAAAATGCTTCCTACTTTTAGTGTGATAACTTTGATAACCTTGGCTGTTTCTTTAGCTCTTGTCAAGCCTCTCAATGCCTTGGTCTTGGGAGATCGCTATGCTGAAAACCTTGGCGTAAACATTATACGTGTACGCAACTGGCTGTTGCTGGTTACAGGTGTCCTTACTGCTGTAATCACGGCTTTTTGCGGTCCTGTGGCATTTATCGGTTTGGCAGTACCGCATATTGCGAGATTGGTGTTGGGAACAGACAATCATCGGGTTCTTCTTCCTGCTACAATTCTGACAGGAAGTGCTGTGGCTTTGCTTTGCAATATATTGACGGTATTACCTGGTGAGGGGGGGATAATACCTCTTAATGCCATTACGCCCTTGATAGGAGCACCTGTTGTCATCTACGTTATTCTTTCAAGGCGATAAGCGTGCTATAAAAATTTTCCGAATAAGAAAAGGCTACACCCAAACAGGTGTAGCCTTTTAGTTATGAAAACATATCTTTTTTCCTTTGAGAATTCCTTATGTCTTAAAGAATAGTTTTAACAGCCTCGAGCATACCCTTGTCTTGAATCAGGTCAAGGAAGAGTTTAACCATTCCGTTGAGATTGCTGATCTTGTTGAGGTCTTCTCCCCAGATGAACTCGGCACCGAGTACTCCGTCTGCAACCTTCTGGGTGTCACCAGTTGCCCACAGATCCTTGAGCAAATCCATAATCTTCTGGTCGTCGTTAGGAACGATTTCTGCACCGTCAGCACGCTTGCCACCTTTGTAGTAGGTGATGATGGCAGCCAAACCGAATACCAATCCCTTAGGCAGTTCGCCCTTGCGCTCGAGATAGGTCTTTACTCCGGGCAGATCGCGTGCACAGAATTTGGGGAATGAGTTGAGCATGATGCTGGTCACCTGATGGTCAACGTATGGATTGTCGAAACGCTCCAAAACATCGCTTGCAAACTTCTCAAGCTCTTCAATAGGCAAATCGAGTGTTTGCATCAGTTCGTCAAACTGCACTTTGTGGATGTATTTACCGATGACCTCATGGTTGCAAGCATCGCGTACAATATTAACGCCGCTGAGGTATGCCACAGGAGAGAGTACGGTGTGTGGGCCGTTGAGCAATGTCACCTTGCGCTTGTGGTAAGGTTCCTCCGAAGGAACGAAGAGCACATGGAGACCAGCTTTGTCTGCGGGGAACTCATTAGCTACTTCCTTAGGAGCTTCAATCACCCAGAGGTGGAATGTCTCTGCCTGTACAACAAGGTTGTCGCGGTAAGAAATCTTTTCCTGAATCTCAGCAATTTCCTTGCGTGGGAATCCTGGAACGATACGATCCACGAGAGTGGCATAAACGCCACAAGCTTCTTCAAACCATTTCTTGAAAGCATCACCCAACTGCCACAGTTCGATGTATTTATAGATGCAATCCTTCAGTACGTGTCCGTTGAGGAAAATCAATTCACAAGGGAAGATGATAAGTCCTTTAGTGGGATCTCCGTTGAAAGTCTGATAACGGCGATAAAGCAACTGTACGAGTTTGCCAGGATATGAAGATGCAGGTTTATCATCCAACTTGCAAGCAGGGTCAAAAGCAATACCGGCTTCTGTGGTGTTGCTAATGACGAAACGCATCTCAGGCTGGTCTGCCAATGCCATGAATGCATCGTTCTGTGAATAAGGATTCAAAGCGCGACTGATCACATCGATTCGCTCAAGCGTATTGACGGGCTTTCCGTTTTCACGACCCTGAAGATTGACGTGGTAAAGACAGTCTTGTCCGTTAAGCCAGTCTGCCATACCTCTTTCTATAGGCTGTACTACAACTACGCTACCATTGAAATCGGTTTTCTGGTCCATGTTCCAGATAATCCAATCAACAAAAGCACGAAGGAAGTTTCCTTCACCAAACTGAATCACCTTTTCAGGCATCACACTCTTAGGTGCGAAATGTTTGTTTAATGGTTTCATTTCTAAATATTTTATAGATTGTTTTTAAATGTAGGGCAAAGTTACGAACTAATTGCGAAACTGCAAAAAAAATATTTATTTATGTCCCATTTTTCTGCGTAAAGGTTTGCGGAGAAAAATGTGCTTGTTTCTCATTCATAAGTTGAAAAGAATAGGAGTTGATGACTCGTTCTCGGCTTCGGGATGTCTTCGGGATGACTTCGAGGTTTTTCCTGTCGTGGACTATCCCCACGACATGTATTTATGAATTTGGTATCTATTCCCTTGTAAAAACTTTAGAATCCATTTCATTTAGGAATACCTATTTTTGATGATTTATAGTATGGTTTTTGCCTTTTTTGCAGATAATTTACTAATTTTGCACTCGTATTTTTAAAGTATAGCAAATGAAACTATCCGACCTGAAAACGGGGCAACATGCCACGATAGTGACGGTACAAGGCCATGGCAGCTTCCGAAAACGCATCGTAGAGATGGGATTTGTCAGAGGAAAAGATGTAGAGGTTTTGCTTAATGCACCATTGCAGGACCCTGTCAAATATAAGGTAATGGGCTATGAAATCAGTCTGCGTAGGCAAGAGGCTGAGATGATTGTGGTGGATACTGATCCATCCCATCAGCAACCCGTTGTGAATCATGAAACCATGACAGATACAGTTCAAGACACTTGCGACCAATCTTTGCCAGCACATGTTGGCAATACCATCAATGTGGCTCTGATAGGTAATCCGAACTGTGGTAAGACGTCGCTTTTCAATTTCGCCAGTGGTGCTCACGGGCATGTGGGTAATTACAGTGGTGTGACGGTTGATGCCAGCGAGGCTCGTGCGACGTGCGACGGGTTTGTCTTTAATCTTACGGATCTTCCCGGCACCTATTCGCTCTCCTGTTACAGTCCGGAGGAACTCTACGTGCGTGAGCATCTGATGAAACGTCATCCCGATGTTGTCATCAACGTGATAGACTCTTCCAATCTCGAGCGTAATCTTTATCTGACCACTCAACTTGTTGACATGAACGTCAGAATGGTTTGCGCACTCAATATGTATGATGAGTTTGAACGCCGAGGAGACACGTTAGACACTCAAACGCTGTCAACGCTTTTTGGTGTGCCTTTTGTTTGTACGTCATTCAAATCGGGTCGGGGAGTCCAGGAGCTGTTTCGTGAGGTCATCAGCGTATTTGAAGACTGCAACGCGTCTGTTCGCCATATTCACATTAACCATGGTCACGAGATAGAGTCCGGTATTGCCCATATCCAACAGTACCTGAAGCGCAACGAGGTGGTTCGCACGCTTTTTTCAACTCGCTATATGGCCATCAAACTTCTTGAGCATGATGACCGGGCAGAGGCTTATGTGGCGAAGATGGAGAATGCCAAAGAGATTATGGCAGCGCGTGACGCAGCAGAACTTCGTGTGAAAGAGGAGAAAAAGACTGACTCTGAAACTGCCATTATGGATGCGAAGTATGGTTTTATTCATGGCGCTCTGACAGAAGCGGGCTTTCGGCAAGGCACCAAGGAAGATACTTACCGCATGACGCATTTTATAGATGATGTGCTTTCCAATAAATATCTGGGCTTTCCCATCTTCTTTTTGATTCTATATGTGATGTTCCAGACCACTTTCTCGTTGGGCCAGTACCCGATGGACTGGATAGAGTCTGCCGTTTCATGGTTGGGCGAACAGGCTTCTGCGCTGATGCCCGAAGGTCCCTTGCGTTCCATGCTTGTTGATGGCGTGATTGGTGGAGTAGGAGCAGTTATTGTTTTCTTGCCTCAGATATTGATTCTCTATTTTTTCATCTCGCTGATGGAAGATAGCGGCTATATGGCACGTGCAGCTTTTATTATGGATAAGTTGATGCATAAGATGGGGCTGCATGGTAAATCGTTCATCCCTCTTATCATGGGATTTGGTTGTAATGTTCCTGCCATCATGGCTACGCGCACCATAGAGAGTCGGCGCTCTCGTCTTATCACGATACTTATCTTGCCTTTCATGTCGTGCTCGGCGCGCCTACCTATTTATATTATGATCATAGGAACGTTTTTTGCTGCCCAATACCGTTCATGGGTGATGATCATGCTGTATGTCATTGGTGTGATTGTGGCAATCATAGTCAGCAAGGTGTTCTCGTCATTTGTTGTCAAGGGCGAAGATACCCCTTTTGTGATGGAATTGCCTCCTTACCGCTGGCCAACTCCCAAAGCCATTGGCAGACATACGTGGGAGAAAGGTAAAGAGTATCTCAAGAAGATGGGTGGTATCATTCTCGTGGCTTCCATCGTCGTCTGGGCGTTAGGTTATTTCCCCCACGATGAATCATTATCACCTGTCCAACAAAAGGAGCAATCCTATATTGGCAGTATAGGTAAGGCCGTAGAACCGGTTTTCGAGCTGCAAGGTTTCAACTGGAAACTCGATGTCAGCCTCATTGCCGGTGTGGGTGCAAAGGAAATCGTGGCTTCTACAATAGGTGTTATTTACAGTGGCGACGACTCGTTTGGCGATGATGACTCGTTCAGCGACGATACTGCCAAATATAGCCGCTTGCGCAATCAGATGCTTGCCGATGGCATCACACCGCTTGCTGCCTTCAGCTATCTGCTGTTTGTATTATTGTATTTCCCCTGTATAGCTACGGTCATTGCCATACGCAACGAAACAGGATCGTGGTCTTGGGCTGCTTTCTCTGCCTTCTACACCACGGCAATAGCATGGATTGTCAGCATGTTAGTCTATCAAATTGGGAGTTTGTTTTAGAAACGGTAACTCATAAAAATGAAAATATCAAAAAGAAAATATGTCACCGTCTTCTATGCCGTTGTAGTGGCATTGGCCGTGATTAAAGAGCCTTTGTTGGGCTGTTGTGATTCTACTGAAACCAACGAGGCTGTCGTGACAGATACTGTTCAGAATGTTCCGGCTGTCGTGGCGGAGATAGGAGAAAAACCTCACAAGATTGGTTATGTGCCTCCTTACAAGACGACCTTTCCCGATAGCCAGCAAGTGCAACTTGCCGCTGCTGAGCGCCTGGGTGTTCGTCCTGTTGCCAATCGTGCTGATGCGGAAGCACGTAAAAAGGAGTTGGTTTATATTGCCTCAAGTCCTTATTATCATGTAGATCATCTCCGGAGTTCCCTGCCTTATCTTGTGCCTCGTGCGGCAGTATTGCTGCAAGACATAGGTCAGGCTTTCTATGATAGTCTTTATGTCAAGGGAATACCCATCAATCAACTGATTGTAACCAGCGTATTGCGTAGTGAGGAAGATGTTGATAAATTGCGTCGCCGTAATGGCAATGCCACCGAGCGCAGCTGCCATCTTTTCGGCACTACGTTCGATGTTTGTTACAACCGTTATCATCCCGTGATGCGTCCTGTTCGCAACGATACTTTGAAATGGGTCTTAACACAAGTGCTTCGCGATATACGTGAACAAGACCGGTGTTACATCAAATACGAAGTGAAACAGGGTTGTTTTCACATGACAGTCCGTTAATACAGATCATAAAAAGAAGACAATGATATTGCTATTGGCACAAAAACATCTGTTATACATATATAAAAACAATATTCCTTAAATTAGCAGACAAAGTCTTTCCGTATATTCTTTCTCAAATCCGCAACCAATAGGGTTTAGTGTGATTTTGCTTGTAAAACGCCAAAAATTCTTTTATTGTACATATTCCTTGCATAATAGAAACTTTTTAAACACAAAATCCCCTTACCCCATAAAGCGACTTGAGGTAATACGCCGGTTTAACCAGAAAAGCATGGCCTTTAACCAAAGTCTGTCTTGAACAGGTTGGCATAAGCATTGTTGTCTGAGTAAATGTTCAATACGTGCCTACGTGGCGTCTTAATGATTCTAATTTTAGTTTGATTTTATTGACAGCTTAGAAGGTGTACTGTATTTGTATGTTTTTTACTACCTATTAAATACAAAAAAGAGAACCATTGCTGATTCTCTTTTATGAAGTGATTCCGTAGGGATTCGAACCCTAGACCCACGCCTTAGAAGGGCGTTGCTCTAATCCAACTGAGCTACGGAACCAACTTTTCGGCTGCAAAGGTACAAAGAAGTAAGTGAAAAACCAAAGAAAAATGATAATTTCTTCTTGTTTTCTGAGTGAAAGCGATTCTGACTCCGATTATCGAGCCGAATTTACTAATGAAACCGCTTGTAATAGGGGGGAAAGGAAACCAAATGACAGGTGGAAAGTTATATGATGATGGCGGAATGTGTGGAAAAAAACACAGAAATTTCCGATGACTTTCGTAATTTACAAAAATTCGTCAAAAAAATAAAAACGTTGTTCTGAATAGCGGAAAATGCAATTTTCCATATAAATGTGGATAGGACAGGCAGAGAAAATAACGTAACTTTGCAGCCGTTATGAGAAACAAATCGTTATTTATTATTTTATTGCTATGGCCTGCAGTAAGCAAGGCTGAGTCTTTGAATATACCATCCGACTCTTCGCGCGTTTATGACCTTGACGAAGTCGTTGTGGTTTCGCAGCCCAAAGATACCTATCGGTTGCGCCAGCAGCCTTTGGCTTCAACGGTAATAGGTCGCGACCAACTTGTTGACCATGGAATGGGAGATATTCGAGACGTCTCTGCTTTTGTTCCTTCGCTTGCCATGCCTGCGTATGGTTCACGTTTTACATCCTCTATTTACGTGCGTGGCATCGGCTCCCGCGTCAACAGTCCGTCAATGGGTGTGTATGTTGACAACATCCCTCTGTCCAACAAAACAGCGTTCAACACCCATCTTTACCAGACCGACCGCGTTGACGTGTTGCGTGGTCCCCAGGGTACGCTCTATGGAATGAATGCAGAAGGCGGACTGGTAAGAATCTACTCTAAATCACCTTTTACCCATCAGGGTACGGCATTGAAACTGGGATTGGGAACCGCCTTCTATCGTAATGTGGAAGTGGCACACTCCCAACAGTTAAGCTCCAAAGCAGCTTTCTCGTTGGCAGGGTTCTATCAAGGCACAAACGGATTCTATCGTAACACGCAGACCGACCGTTCTGCCGATAAGATGGATGAGGCTGGCGGTCGTTTCCGCCTGATGCTTCGTCCGTCAGCGCATTGGAACATTGATTTCATCAGTGACTACCAGTATGTTCGCCAGAACGCCAACCCTTATGGCGTGCTCCATCTGGACAACAACCGCGTAGATGCTCCTAGTCAGAACGAGCAAAGTTGCTATCAGCGCAATCTGTTGACCAACGGACTCCATATCCAATACTCAGGAGCAGGATTCGTCATGCAAAGCACCACTTCCTGGCAGTTCTTGCGCGACCGTCTGCTGATGGATGCCGACTATTCGCCTTCCGACTTCTTCAAGGTCGATCAGCGTCAGTTGAGCAATTCGCTCAGTCAGGAGTTTACCATAAAGAGCGCCAATAAGAGCCGTTGGCACTGGACTAATGGTGTGTTTCTTGCCCATGAATGGTTGAAGACCACAGCCCCCAACACCTTCGGACAGGCATTCAGTCAGCAGATGGGCAGTAGAATCGGCAACATGATTTACGGACAGATCTTCCGTTCGCTGGCTGACCGCATGGGCGAAACGGCTGCTGCCGCCATGATTGAGCGATTAGGAGGTGTCCGTGTAAACATGGGATTGTGGGTGCCGAGTTCTTTCCATACTCCACAGTCCAATATCGGCATTTTCCATGAGTCGAATATTGAAATAGCCGAACACCTCACCGCTACCGTCGGTTTGCGATACAATTACAGCCGCAACAGTATTTCCTATGATACGAGCGGACAGGCCAACATGGACTTCAGTATCATGGGTTCGGCAGCGAAAGTCAAGATGGTTTCTCCATTTGTCAATCAGGAACATTCCTCGTTCCAACAGCTGTTGCCTAAGTTCGGACTGCTCTATCGATGGTCTAACGGAAGTAATATATATACCACTGTGACAAAAGGTTATCGTAGTGGAGGATTTAATATCCAACTCTTTAGCGACATTATTCAGACCGATGTGCAGAACAATCTGCGCGGTGCTTTGCAACAAGCCATGGAGGCACGCAAGGATATTGAGGTCAATATCAGCCATACTGATGAGGAATATGCCACGTTGCTCGAAGGCATCCGCTTCAAACCAGAGGAGAGTTGGAACTACGAGGCAGGTGCCCACCTCAATCTCTTTGGTAACACCGTTCAGGCTGATTTAGCTGCATACTACATGCAGATCCGCAACCAACAACTCTCTGTGTTTAGCAGCGATTATGGCTATGGACGAAAAATGGTCAATGCAGGACGCAGTTACAGTTGTGGACTCGAACTGGCAGTACGCGGTCAGGCGCTGTCCGACCATTTGTCTTGGGCTGCCACTTATGCCTATACCCATGCCGCGTTCAAAGATTACACCACCATTGATAATGCGACAGGCGAAGCTGTTGACTATTGCGGCAAACGCGTGCCTTTTGTTCCCGAACATTCCTTCTCATTGCTTGCAGACTATCGTGTTGACCTTCATCACGACAATTTTAAGGCCATCATCTTCGGAGCCGACCTCAACGGACTCGGCAGCATCTATTGGGATGAAATGAATACTTACCAACAGCAAGTCTATGCGCTGCTGGGGGCTCATATCGGCGTGCAACTGGAATGCTGTCATGTCAATCTGTGGGCTCGCAATCTCACCAATACCCATTACAATACCTTCGCATTCCAAAGCAAAGCGACGGGAGAATCGCTGTATTTTGCACAGCGCGGTAACCCCTTCCAACTCGGAATCGATTTCGGTTGGAACTTTTAATCTCAATCGGTCCTTAGGGAAAAAGGTGATTAAACACACCGATGACCTAAGGACTGATTGTGCTTAGTTGCAAATGTGATACTAAAAATCGGTATTTATGTTAATATTGTTAAAATTAACGAAGATAATTAACGAATAAGTACCCCCATGTTTGTAATATCGCTAACTTTGCAGACATGAAGAAATCCACAATCTGGGCAATAGCCATTATCATGGGACTCTCGTTCCTGGTGCTGCTCTTCCTTCAGTTCTCTTATGCAGAAGAGATGATCAAGATGAAGAAGGAGCAGTTTGACGAGAGTGTCAACCGAAGTCTCTACCAAGCCTCGCGCAACTTAGAGATGAACGAGACGCTGAGGTATTTGGAAAAGGATGTCAACGAGACCGAGCGCCGGGCATTCCGACAGGATTCGGTGATGGTCGATGGACTGGACGGAACCATCAAGCACTCACATCAGTTCTCGGTAGCTACCGACGACGGAACAGTCTATTCTTCCTTCCAGATGAAATCGTTTGAGATGAAACCCGCTAGCGTACCCAAAGGCATGATCATCCGCAAAGACAAGAGTTCCATCTCCGAAGCTGCCAAATCCATGCAGGAGATTGTGCGCAAGCGCTATGTTTATCAGAAAGCACTGTTGGACGAGGTGGTCTATAATATCCTTTATACCGCCAGCGACAAATCCCTCAAGGAACGTGTGAATTTCAAGATGCTCGACCAGGACATCCGTGCCGAGCTCCTCAACAACGGAGTGAATATTCCCTATCATTTCACCGTCTCTACCACCGACGGCCGTGAGGTCTATCGCTGTCCTGACTATACTGACGAGGGAGAAGAGTACAACTATTCGCAGTTGCTCTTCCGCAACGACCCGCAGTCGAAGATGGGCCTGGTGAGAATCCACTTCCCTGAGATGAACAGCTACATCTTTTCATCGGTGCGCTTCATGATCCCGTCCATCATCTTTACCATCGTATTGCTCATCACCTTTATCTTTACCGTGGTGGTGATCTTCCGACAGAAACGCTATACTGAAATCAAAAACGATTTCATCAACAATATGACCCATGAGTTGAAGACACCTATTGCTTCCATCTCACTGGCTGCGCAGATGATGAACGACAATACCGTGACCAAGACAGAAGCCATGACCAAACATCTCGGTGGGGTGATTGCCGATGAGTCGAAACGCTTGCGTTTTTTGGTAGAAAAAGTATTGCAGATGTCAATGTTCGACAAGAAGAGCATCGTGTTCAAGAAGAAAGAACTCGACCTCAACGAGATGGTTGAGAATATCGCCTCTACCTTCTCATTGCGAGTGGAACATACAGGAGGAAAGATATTTACCGAGATAGAAGCGGTGGATTCAGCCATCTATGTGGATGAACTGCATTTCCAGAATGCCATTACCAACCTGATGGATAATGCCGTGAAATACCGCAAACCCGAAGAGCCGATCAATATCTTCATCCGCACATGGAACGATAACGACCGTCTGTACCTCTCCATACGCGACAACGGACAGGGCATCAAGCGCGAGAATATCAAAAAAGTTTTTGAGAAGTTCTACCGCGTGCATACGGGCAACAAACACGATGTGAAAGGCTTCGGTTTGGGACTGGCGTATGTCAAGAAGGTCATCGACCTGCATCAAGGCGAAATCAAATGTGAGAGCGAACTGGGCAAGGGTACTAAGTTTACCATCTCCCTCCCCGTGCTCCACGAACAATAAACAAGAATAAACAAAAATAGAATAATAACATCTAAACATTCATGATTATGGACGACAAACTGAAAATTCTTCTTTGCGAAGACGATGAAAACCTCGGAATGCTTTTGCGTGAGTATCTGGCAGCTAAAGGTTACCAGGCAGAACTCTGCCCCGATGGAGAGGTAGGCTACAAAGCATTCCTTAAGACCAAATTCGATATTTGTGTACTCGATGTCATGATGCCGAAGAAAGACGGTTTTACTTTGGCACAGGAAATCCGTAGTGCCAACGCAGAGATCCCCATCATCTTCCTTACTGCAAAGACCCTCAAAGAGGACATCCTGCAAGGTTTCAAAATCGGTGCAGACGATTATATTACCAAGCCTTTCTCCATGGAGGAACTCGTTTCACGTATCGAGGCCATCCTGCGCCGTGTACGTGGCAAGAAAAACAAGGAGAGCTCGGTCTATCGCATCGGTAAGTTTGTGTTCGACACCCAGAAGCAGACCTTGACCATCGGCGACAAGGTGTCTAAGCTGACTACGAAGGAGAACGATCTTCTGGGCTTGCTTTGCAGCCATGCCAACGAGATTCTGCAGCGTGATTTCGCATTGAAGACCATCTGGATTGACGACAACTATTTCAATGCACGCTCTATGGACGTTTATATCACCAAGTTGCGTAAACACTTGAAAGACGATCCGCAGATAGAAATCATCAACATTCACGGCAAGGGTTATAAGTTGATTTCTCCAGAAGAAGACTAAACCGCTGTTACCTTTGTGAACCAAGTATAGACTGGCGGGTTGCCTTACGAAGTGTAATCCGCTGGTTTCAGTAATATAACATACCGACAAGATTTTATTGCATGGATATAAAAAGTGCTGAATTTAGTTTGAGCGCACCAATGGTAAGCATGTGTCCCAACGACACAAAACCAGAATATGCCTTCATCGGCAGGTCCAATGTGGGCAAGTCGAGCCTGATCAATATGCTGACCAACCGACGCAAGTTAGCAAAGACTTCAGCAACACCTGGCAAGACCTTGCTTATCAACCATTTCATCATCAACAAAGAGTGGTATCTCGTCGATCTGCCGGGCTACGGCTATGCGAAGCGCTCCAAGAAAGAGGTGGCAAAACTCGATCAGATGATCAGAGGATATATTCTGCAACGGGAGCAGATGGTCAATGTTTTTGTATTGGTGGATTCGCGACACGAACCGCAGGCGATAGACCTGGAGTTTATTGATTGGCTCGGACAGTCAGGAGTGCCTTTCGCCATCGTGTTTACCAAAACCGATAAGTTGAGCGGAGGCAAGGCCAGTCAGAATATTGCCAATTATAAGAAGAAGTTGCAGGAAACATGGGAGGAACTCCCGCCGATGTTCCTGACATCCTCCGAAAGTCGGCAGGGTAGGGACGAACTCCTGGATTATATTGATAGTATCAATCAACAACTGAAGGGCTAGTATGGCGAAGGACACTCCGTATGTTGATGTGCAAAACCTCTCCAAATCGTTTGGAGCACTTCAGCTGTTCGACAACATCAGTTTCTCCATAGCCGAAGGACAACGCGTGGGACTTGTTGCCAAGAACGGTACGGGAAAATCCACACTTCTCGCTGTCCTTGCGGGCAAAGAGGGATGCGACAGCGGCGACATCGTCTTCCGTCGCGACCTGAGGGTTGGATTCCTGGAACAGTCTCCACGTTTCGACCCTGACGAGAGTGTGCTCGATGCCTGCTTCAACCACCAGGGCGATTCCGATAAGGTGTTGAAAGCCAAACAGGTGTTGACGCAGTTGAAGATTCGCGACCTCAACCAACCCATGCGGCAGTTGAGTGGCGGACAGCAGAAACGTGTCGCACTCGCCAACGTGCTGCTCACCGAACCCGATCTGCTGATTCTCGACGAACCCACCAACCATCTCGACCTAGAGATGATAGAATGGCTCGAAGGCTACCTCTCGCGTGGCAACCGCACCTTGCTCATGGTCACCCACGACCGATTCTTCCTGGACCGCGTCTGTTCGGTCATCCTCGAACTCGACGACCGTACGGTCTATACCTATCGTGGCAACTACGCCTATTACCTCGAAAAGCGACAGGAGCGTATTGATGCGAGACGCGCAGAAATTGCCCGTGCCAACAATCTCTATCGCACCGAACTGGAATGGATGCGCAGAATGCCACAGGCGCGAGGCCATAAGGCACGCTACCGCGAAGAGGCTTTCTATGAGTTGGAGAAGGTGGCTAAGCAGCGCATGGAAGAGCGCCAGCTCCGCCTCAAGGCGAGCAATGTATATATCGGCAGTAAGATCTTTGAGTGTCAGTACATCTCCAAGCGCTTTGACGATGTGGTCATCCTCAAGGATTTCTACTATAACTTCTCACGCTTCGAGAAGATGGGTATTGTGGGCAACAACGGCACGGGAAAATCCACCTTCATCAAAATGCTACTGTCTCAGGTGCAACCTGACGAAGGACGTATCGTCATCGGCGAAACGGTGCGCTTTGGCTATTTCTCGCAGGAAGGCTTGCAGTTTGACGAACAGATGAAGGTCATCGATGTCATCACTGCCATTGCCGATTATGTTGACCTGGGTAGCGGAAAGCGCCTGACAGCGTCCCAGCTCTTGCAGTATTTCCTGTTTACACCCGAACAGCAGCACAACTACGTGTATAAGTTGAGCGGTGGCGAGCGACGCAAACTCTACCTCTGTACCGTGCTGATGAAGAATCCCAACTTCCTGGTACTCGACGAGCCCACCAACGATCTCGATATTGTGACCATGCAGATCCTCGAAGAGTATCTACAGGATTTCCCCGGTTGCGTGATTGTCGTCAGCCACGACCGCTATTTCATGGATAAGGTGGTCGATCATCTCCTGGTTTTCAAGGGACAGGGCGAGGTGAAAGACTTCCCCGGCAACTACAGCCAGTACCGCCAGTGGCTCGCCATGGAAGAAGCGGCAACGGTCAAGGATAACAAGGAACCGAGGGGAAAGACTGCCAAGTCCTACCGGCATGATGACCGGCGGCGAATGACTTACAAAGAGCGGTTGGAGTTTGAGAAACTCGAAAAGGAAATCGCACAACTCGAAGAGGAACAGCACCTGATAGAAGATGCCCTATGCAGCGGTACGCTGTCTGTCGATGAACTCACCGAGAAGAGCAAGCGCCTGCCAGTGCTTCAAAGCGAACTCGATGAGAAGTCGATGCGGTGGCTTGAACTTTCAGAGATAAAAGACGAATCGAGGAAATAAACGAATCGGGAAAATAATACCAAAGAAATGATCAGTCAGCAATATCCGTCGCAGTTGCTCGAAAGAGCCGTGCAGGAGTTTTCCAAACTCCCTGGCGTGGGCCGTAAGACAGCACTTCGCCTCGTGCTTCATCTGTTGCGACAAGAAGATCAGGACGTACAGGCTTTTGTGGAGGCCGTCAGTCGCCTGAAGCACGATGTCTGCTATTGCAAAACCTGTCACAACATCTCAGATGCTGAGCGATGCCCAATCTGTGCAGACCCAAGGCGCGACGCCACTACGGTCTGTGTCGTGGAGAACATCCAGGATGTCATGGCGGTGGAAAACACTCAGCAGTATCAGGGATTGTATCATGTGTTGGGCGGAGTCATCTCGCCCATGGACGGCATTGGACCCTCCGACCTTGAAATCGATTCGTTGGTCAAGCGGGTGGAAGAAGGGAGAGTCAGGGAGGTAATTCTCGCACTCAGCCCGACCATGGAAGGTGACACCACCAATTTCTATATCTTCCGCAAACTCGCTCCCTATGATGTCAGCATCTCTATCATCGCACGGGGTGTGTCTGTAGGCAACGAACTGGAGTATACCGATGAGGTGACCCTCGGAAGGTCTATCGTCAACCGCACGCCGTTTGAGGGCAAATGACCGCTACAAATTATTTATATCTATAAGAAACGGTAATAATCTCTGTAGCATATAGCAAACGAATAAACAACAAACGAAATGGCTAAGACAATATCCTATCTGCAACACCGGCTGATGATGACCTTCTGGACCATCCTGACACTTACCCTGCTAATCACCGTACTGCTGCGCACCACCGATTGCTGCGCAACTCTGCAGGTGATCTCCAATCCTGTCGTGGAATATGTAGTCGATATGGTAGCAGTATGCCTCACTATCGCACTCGTACCCCTTGCCTTACGACTCATGTATTGCCAGTCCGTACGCCGCAAGTTGCCCGAGAAGTATGCCCGTTGGGCATGGACACGCCAGTTGCTGCTCCAGTCGGTATTTGCCATCGATGCGGTATGTTACGGACTCTTCGATAAGGCATCCTATTTCTATCTCGCCATCATCTCACTGTTGGCAATGGTATTCGTCTATCCCTCGCAAAAACGCTGTGAGGCAGAGACAAGCAAAAGCGAAACGGAATGAAAAAACTCTCTGTCGTCATCGTAAGCTATAATGCACGCCAGTATCTCGGACCCTGTATCCGTAGCGTAGAACAGGCGATGCAAGGTATTGACGGAGAAATCATCGTCGTCGATAACCAGTCGTCCGACGGCACCGTCGAAGACCTCAAGGCCCATTTCCCGCAGGTGCAGGTGGTGGAGAGTGGGGGAAATATAGGTTTCGCAAAAGCCAACAACATCGGCATACGGTTGAGCCACAGCCCCTATGTGCTGCTCCTCAATCCCGATACCGTGGTGGGCGCCAATACACTCCGTCAGACCGTCGATTTCATGGAACAGCATCCGCAGGTGGGAGCAGCAGGAGTCCAGATGCTCAATGCCGACGGAACACGCGCACCGGAATCACGGCGAGGACGCCCCACAGCCCTTGTCGCTCTATATAAAATGTGTGGACTGGCACGCCTCTTTCCCAACAGCCACCGCTTCGCACGCTATTACATGAGTTGGCTGTCATGGTCAGAACCGGCGGAGATCGATGTGATCAGCGGAGCCTTCGCCATGTTGCGCCGGAAGGCACTCGACCAGGTGGGACTGCTCGACGAAGATTTCTTCATGTACGGCGAAGATATCGACCTCTCCTGTCGCCTCCTCGATGCAGGGTGGCACAACTGCTATCTGCCCTGTAAGATCGTACACTATAAGGGAGGATGCAGCGACAAGACCACCGTCAGTTACGTCCGTGTGTTCTATAAAGCCATGATCATCTATTATCGGAAACATCATGCACAGACCAATTTCTGCATCAGAAAACTCGTGGAACTCGCCATCTGGATTCGTGCATTGTTGGCCATGATAGGCATCCTGCCCTCACGACTGGTCAGAACACGCGTCAAAACCATTATCACCCCTCAAGACTTACTCACATGAAACAATTACCCGTTATCACCCTCCGTGCCATGGAACCCGAAGACCTTGAAGTGCTCTATACCATCGAGAACGATCGTTCCCTGTGGGACATGGGAACCTCCAATGTGCCGTATTCCCGCTATTCACTCCGCGACTACATCGTTCATGCCAGTAATGATATCTATGTCGATCGGCAGGTGCGGCTGGTCATAGAAAACAGCGAACACCAGGTAGTGGGACTTGCCGACCTTGCCAATTTCGACCCACAGCACCTCCGTGCCGAACTCGGACTGGTGGTACTTCGCCAATACCAGCGCCGGGGATATGCCGAAGCTGCCGTGGTACAGGTCCTCGATTATGCCCGTCATATCCTGCATCTCCATCAGCTCTATGTCATCATCGACCAGCGCAACGAAGCTGCCTTGCAAATCTTCCGTAAATACTGTTTTATAGCAGGCAGGACCCTCAAAGATTGGCTATTTGACGGAGAAAAATACCATGATGCCAGCTTTTTTCAAAGAATTTTATAACTTTTCTTTAAAAAGGTTTGGTGGTTTCAAAAATTCTCACTACCTTTGCACCCGCTAAACAAGAAAAGACTGGTGCGTTAGTTCAGTTGGTTAGAATGCCTGCCTGTCACGCAGGAGGTCACGAGTTCGAGTCTCGTACGCACCGCCACTCTTTTCAACGCATAGCAAAGGTGCGTTAGTTCAGTTGGTTAGAATGCCTGCCTGTCACGCAGGAGGTCACGAGTTCGAGTCTCGTACGCACCGCTGAAACAAAGCTCATTGAAGAATATTCAGTGAGCTTTTTTATTTGTCGGCTGCCGAAACGGGCAGTAACGCTATTGTAGATGCTGACATAAACAACAATAATAATGAAAACAAAACAACTGATAATACTCGTTGGCGCGATGCTCTGTTGCGCAGCGTCGCTGATGGCACAGGCAAAACCGTCCGTTGCCATCCTTGGAGATTCCTACAGCACCTTCAAAGGCTATGTGCAACCCGATACCAATGCCGTTTGGTACCCACAGTCTGATGTAAAAAACAACGATGTGCAAGATATCACCCAGCTCTGGTGGTATCAGTTCATCTGCGACAACGGTTTCCGCCTCAGTCAGAACAATTCGTTTTCAGGAGCAACCATCTGTCATACAGGCTATGATGAGGCAGACTATAGCGACCGGTCGTATGTCACCCGCCTAAACAACCTATTGCCCGCAGACCTCATCTTCGTTTTCGGAGGCACGAACGACAGTTGGGCGAAATCGCCTATCGGCAACTACCAGTACGGCGGTTGGAGCAACCGGGATCTCTATCAGTTCCGCCCCGCCATGGCATATCTTCTTGACGGCATCCTGAAACGCTATCCCGGCACCACGGTCTATGTCATCATCAACGATGGCTTGACCGACGAGATCACCACGTCGATGAAGACCGTCTGCGACCATTATCAGGTGAAATACATCCAATTGGAATGCATCGACAAACAATGGGGACACCCCTCACAGAAAGGCATGAAACAGATTGCTGCGCAGGTGGCAAAAGCGGTGTGCCGTCAATAGCGTCCGCCATGCTTGATGCCACCCACATAAAGGACGATGCCCCCCACAATCAGCAGTAGTCCTGTGGTCAGCAAACCATTGGTGGTATGGTGCAGGAAATATGCCGTGGCAAGAGTTATCACGCCAGATAGAATCAGCAAAATTCCTATGGAGGCAATTTTTTTATTCATAGAAAAGGCATTTCTGTGTTGTAATTCGTTAAAAATTAGTGCAAAGATACAAAATAATTGCCGATAAATGACAGAATTAACAAAAAAATCAGTACCTTTGTACCCGCAATTTTGCAAAAGTAACACAATTTTTTATTTTAAACAGTATGAATCAATACGAAACCGTTTTCATTTTGACTCCCGTTTTGTCTGATGAGCAGACAAAGGAAACGGTCGCTAAATTCACCAAACTCCTTGCCGACAACGGCGCAGAGGTTGTGAACGAAGAGGCCTGGGGTATGAAGAAGATGGCTTACGCCATTCAGAAGAAATCTACAGGTTTCTACTACCTGGTAGAGTTCAAGGCTGAGCCCAATGTGATCAAGAAGCTCGAAACAGCTTTCCGTCGTGACGAGAAAGTTATCCGTTTCCAGACAGTTAAACTTGAAAAGCACGCTATCGAATATGCTGAGAAGCGTCGCAACAAAACCGGTAAAAAAGAGGAGGCTTAAGTTATGGCAGAACAATCAGAAATCCGTTATTTGACAGCTCCTTCTATCGACACTAAGAAGAAGAAGTATTGCCGTTTCAAGAAGAGCGGCATCAAGTACATCGACTACAAAGATCCCGAGTTCCTGAAGAAGTTCCTGAACGAGCAAGGCAAAATCCTGCCCCGTCGTATCACTGGTACCTCACTGAAGTATCAGCGCCGCGTGGCTCAGGCTGTTAAGCGTGCTCGCCAGATTGCACTGCTTCCTTACGTAACTGATATGATGAAATAAATAAGGAGGAGGACGACAATATGGAAATTATACTGAAAGAAGATATTATCGGTCTGGGTTATAAGAACGATATCGTAAATGTAAAGTCTGGCTACGGCCGCAACTATCTGATTCCTCAGGGTAAGGGCGTTATCGCTTCTCCCTCTGCTAAGAAGATTCTCGCTGAGAACCTCAAGCAGCAGGCTCACAAGCTCGCAGCTATCAAGGCTGAGGCAGAGAAGAAAGCTGAAGCTCTCAATGGTGTTGAGTTGACTATCACTGCTAAGGTGAGTGCTACCGGACAGCTCTATGGTTCTGTCAATGCTAACATCGTTGCTGATGAACTCAAGAAGCAGGGTCACGACATCGATCGCAAGATCATCACCATGCGCGATGCTAAGATGGTTGGTGATTACGTTGCTACCATCCACTTCCACAAGGAGGTTGAGGTTGTGATTCCTGTAAAGGTTGTTTCTGAGGCAGCTCCCGTTGAGGAGGTAAAGGCTGAAGAGGCTACTCCCGCTGTTGAAGAAGCTCCCGCTGTTGAGGAGACCTCAGCTGCTACAGAAGAGTAATATTCTGTAAATCAATACATAAGTTATTAACATAAGAGGGTGCGCATACGTATGTGCGCCCTTTTTTCAGCTAACAGCCCAGCATCTCGGTGCGCAATTCGGGGGAGGGGAAGTTGGCGACAGTGAAAACAGCTCCCCTGATGCATCGTGCGACGTGTCTAAAAATCATGATGACGACGCTCCCGCGCGCCATACCAGTTGCGCCTGGTGGCTCTATTGTGATTTCTAATCCGTCACAATTGTTATCTCACAAAAAATGCTAATCTTTCCATAAAATACGATGCTATGCAAGAGATTCTCATGACCCCCGATGTGTGTATGAAATTCCTGGTCTGGTCGTACTACTACCACGACCTCCTGCCAGAGCAGCACATGAGTTACAAGACCTGTGGTCGGTTCTCCGAGGAAGATGCCCTCCGCCTTGACGAACTGAAAGACATGCTTTTCAAGTGTTTTGAAGCGCAGTCAGTCCTCAACGCCTGCCAGCAGTTCCGTTTGGCGAAACTGCGTCAAGAACCCTGTCCCTTCACCCAACAAGACCTCGACCGTATGTTTGCCACCGAAGTAGAGTAGCACGGCACACGGATTTTTTTCTGATTTCCATTTTCAGAAGGTGACTACCAACCGCAATTATCGCCATAGCAATCATCATTCTCGCAGCAACAGTCATCATAATCTAAAAAACAAATAAATTTATCGTTTATCAGCGTAATTGTCGTACCTTCCTCTATAAAACCTAATGGGATTTCCCCGCAAGGGTAATAAAACCCACAAGAATTCATAATAGTGGGGCATGGCTATTCATCACAGCCCCTCGTCAGGTCTGTGATAATCAGATACTTTCCTCTTCGAGTTTTACTCAGACTGGGTTCCATCGCCAGCCGTACCATCGGTTAATTTGCAATCACGGGGTGTCACCACCACAAAGGTAGTAGCCTTGGCACAGCTGGTATATCTTGTCACCCTTTAGTGCAGGGTGTCAAAATCATATTGTCAAAGTCCTTGTAGACGACTCCTTCTTTAAGGATGTGCCAGGCGCAGACGAGCATTTTGCGTGATATGGCCACCACCACTTTCATCTTGTTCTTTTTTCTGACTTGTGTCTGATGGTAGGAGAAACGGCTGAAGAAGCAGCCCTTGGTTCGGCTTGCGCCCCATGCGCACTGGATGATTGTCCGTCTCAGGTAACGGTTTCCATGCGTGATGCGCCGTGACTTGATAGTCTTGTTTGACTGGTCGTTGCGAGGCTTCAGTCCCGCCCATGATGAAAGATGGTTTGCCGTCTCGAAGTGGCTCATGTCTGTGCCAATCTCTGCGATTAATGATGTGGCGGCTCTCATCTTCACCCCCGGAACGGTCTGAAGGTTCCTCAGCTGCTCGGAGTATTCTTTCTCGCAAATCTCCTGCATCTTGTCCATGCACTTCTGCTTGTGCGCCTCTGCCATGTCAATTTCAGCCTTGAGCTGGGCCATGATGTCTATGTCGGCCTCCGTGACGCACCCTTTGAGCGATGCGATTATGGTTTCCCTGCCATGACGGTTTATGATACGCCCGTGCACTTCCATAACCAGTTCCTCGGGGGATGTCACGCCCTCGCATATCTTGTCTATCACGCTCTTGTAACTTACGGAATCCGTGTTTGACACATAATTGCTCAGACGGATATTACACCGCTGCACCGCCGCATCCAGCTTGGCCAGCTTACGGATGATCTCATCATCAAGGTCGTAAATGCGACGGTCGTACAGACGGAGCTGCTGGATGCGCTCAGGGGGAACGAAACTGCCGCGCACCAGTTCCTTCATCATGCACTCGGCTATCCACTGTGCATCTTTCACGTCGCTCTTGTGACCGGGAAGCTGCTTGATGAAATAGGGGTTGATAAGTTTCAGCTTGAAATGAGGTTCCAGTATGCGCCATACAGGAATCCAATAGACACTTGTGCTTTCCATACCAACCTCCTGCACGTGATACGTGAGCATCAAATCACGCATTTCCTCAAGCTGATTTGTTAAAACACCATACTTTTTCTCAAAAATCTCACCCGTGCTGCTCATAATACAAAGAAATATGCTATCTTTGTGCACGTCAAGTCCGCATACTATTCTCATAAGCCTAACTTTAGAGGATTAAACAATAGGCCCCAAATATACAAAATTGTGACGAAAGAGCACGTATATAGGACAAGAATCTGTGGCGGACTTGACATTTTTTCTCTCAAACACTGCCCGATTCGGGGAAATGACATTAGGTTTTTTATCCCGACTGGCTTATAATTCGGGGGTTTTATGTAAATTTGCTAAGGTGGTAGTCCTCCGTGCGCAGTTAAGTCATTGTTATATGAAAGTTTGTTTATCCAATGGCTTTCGCCTCTACCACCATAAATTAAATATAAAACTTCTTTATTATATTTCAGTATTATATTCATACACTATTAAGAATTTGACCGCCTTTCGATTTCTACCCCCAATTTTCATACAGCCATTCCTTACAATTGTTATGCGGATGATTGTGTAAATGAATCATAAATCCAAGTAGCAAATTGCGCATGAAAAGTTAAATCTTACACTCAGAAATGGAGTTTTTCCGATTTTCCTTCGTTTATCTCGAAAAAAGGAAATAACTTAGCCATAAAATTTAATTGATTAATTATGGGAAGTAAAGACTTAAACAGATTGAAGCTGGTCTTAGTCGAGAAGAAGTGAACGGCGAAATGGTTGGCGCATGAACCTGCGTGCAAATGTCCAGGTTCTCTCAAAACAGTATTCACCTATCTCGCTGCCAACAGTGTTCATAGGATAGAATAATGTGATGAATCCTGAATATCAAATCGACGGAAGGGTGATTGTCAATTCGGGCATCGACTGTCAGTACTCGAAGATTAAGGCATCGGTAGATTTCTACAACATGTTGAACAAAGACTATTACCAAGGCGGGAGTTTCATATTGCCAATACCACAGCAGAAGTTTAACTTCCTTGCCAAGGTTTCTTATGTCTTTTAATGAGATTACACAATGACACGAATAAGGATAAGATTAAATGTTATTCAAGAAAAATTCTGGATGGACGATTTGTTGAAATCGCCGTCCACAGAATATAACGACCCTAACCATACCTTTATCATCAAGGGAAATCTGTCGTTGCCTGTCCTGAAGGAGGCATACAGGAAGATAATGGTTGAATATCCGCCGTTTTCTTCCATCGTCGAGGTCGATAACGGCAATCCCTATTTCGTTCCACAGGAGAATTTTGAACTGCCGTTCAAGCTCCTCACCATTGACAAAGACACTGATGCTGAACACGTTGAAAAGATGCTGTCTGACCTTGTCAATGTGCCCTTCGACCTTGGTCGTGAGCTGCCTTGCCGTTTCTGCTGCATAAGGAAGGGAGAACTCCACTATCTGCTCCATTCGTTCCATCATTTGGTTATGGACGGTATGTCGATAAGGACATTCTTCGACCGCCTGACAACCATCTACAATCAGCTGATGGACAACAGGTATGTCGCTGAAAACCAAATTGAACAACTCTTGCAGTTCAACAAGGTGCTCGACAGTCAGTTCAAGACAAACAATGCCGCCGACACCGCATATTGGAAGCAATATATCAAAGATGTGCCGGTGAAGGTGATACTGCCTCAGACAGTGTATGACAACACCAAGACCACAGATGCGCCCAACACCTGGCGTTTCCGCCTTGGAGAGGAGATGGACTCTAAGGTCAGCGGGCTATGCAAGCAATGCAACACCACCCATTTTCGAGTCTATTCCGCCGTTTGGACTCTTACACTGTCTAAGGTGCTTAACACCAGTGCCATAGCCTTGGACCACGCCTTGAACATGCGTCCCAAGGGTTGTCCGCTTTTAGGCGTGTTTGTAAATAATTTCCCCATCAAATACCCTTTCAGCGAATTTTCCGACAAGTCTTTCACCGACCTTCTGGAATACTCCAACTCCAATCGTATGGCAGAGCAACAGCATATTTTTGCCATCTATGGCGACTATCTGCCAAAGACCCACAACGCCATAAGGGACTCTTTTAATTTCAGCATTAACTATCCTCTGAAACTGGATGAGTTAACCGTTGATTTCAAAGATTGCGAGGTGTTGGATTGGCGACACGTCAACACCAACGTGTCTGCCGAACTGCTTCTTGTCATCGACGCCGACAAACAACTGACTTGTGACTTGCGCTATAAGCAAACCATATCATTGGAATATGTGAAGATGCTGGGCCACACCTTCGGATACATCCTCCGACAGGTGACGGACAATCCCAAAGTCTTGTTGTCGCAGATAAGGCTCATCGACCCTCAAAGACAGCAAGAACTCATAGAGATTGAGCAGGCAAACCTACAACTTGCCTCCAACCACGATCCCTTCACCTGTATGTTCAAAAAACAGGCGATGGAACATGCCAACCACATTGCAGTGGTGCATCAGGAACAAGAAATCACTTATTCTGAACTTGACAAACGGAGCGATGTCCTTGCCCGCAAACTGCATGCCATGGGCATTGCACGGTCCAATATCGGCATTGCATTGCCCAAGACCATCGATATGATTGTGGCAATACTCGCCACACTGAAATCAGGCAACACCTATGTGCCCATCGACATCCACCATCCGAAGGACCGCATCGCATTTATCGTCAACGACGCTTCCCTACGGCTTGTGTTCACCCATAGGGAAACACGTGATATGTTCGGCACTCTACCGTGTCTTGACCCAAGTGCAGCTGACATCATTGCCGACGACGAATCTGTGGCTTTGCCCCAGGTTCTTCCAGACGATGTCGCCTACATCATCTACACCTCCGGGACAACGGGCAAGCCGAAGGGCGTTCCAATTAGGCACTCAATGCTTAGCCAAACTATTGTCAACAACATTGCCTTGCAGAAGATGACCGAAGAGTCGAGGGTAATGCAGTTTGCCAACATTGTTTTCGACGCCTCCGTGGTGGAAATCTTTCCATCTCTTGCCATCGGAGCTACACTCTATCTGCCCTTGGAGGAAGAGAGAAGGGACACGAGCCTGCTGCTTGGTTTCCTCACTCGTCACAAGATTTCGCTCATAAACATTCCGCCAGTGCTTCTTGTCACCTTGCCCCATACGGATTTGCCAGCCTTGAAGACTATAGTGGTAGGAGGCGATTTGACGAATAATAATGTAATAGAATTTTGGAGCAAGGACAGGTTGTTTATCAATGCCTATGGACCTACGGAAAACTGTGTCGATGTAACATACAACATCGTTACGCCTCGATCTGCCGTCAACGATATTGGCACCAGCATGCCAGGTGTAGCTTCCTATGTGCTCGACAGCCATCAGAACATGGTGCCCGACTATGCCGTGGGAGAGCTATACATCGGTGGAGTAAAGTTGTCTGACGGATACATCAACAGGCCCGACCTTAACCAAACCAAGTTCATATCCAATCCCTTTGCATCCGACGACGACAGGAAAAACCACCGTAATCTCGTACTCTACAAGAGCGGCGACCTTGTGATGCGTGACCGCAACGGGCATCTGTTGTTCCTCGGACGCACCGACCATCAGGTGAAGCTGAACGGCTTCCGAATAGAGTTGGGCGAGGTGGAGACGATAATCTCGGAATTTGGCAATGGCATCAAGAATGTCTTGGCAATGATAAGGGAAAACAACGGAAACAAAATGCTTGTGGCTTATCTCCTCGTTCCTGACGCGGAAAAATTCCCTGTTGATGACCTTAAAGCCCATGTCCTCAACCGTCTCCCTTCTTATATGGTTCCGTCGGCTATTGTGCCGCTTACGGCATTTCCATACAACACGAGCGGTAAAATCGACAGGCAAAAACTCCCTATGCCAGTTTCCGAGACAGACCTTGCCAACTACAATGCGCCAACCACTTTGACGGAAAGACGTCTTGTAAAGATTTGGGGCGACCTGCTAAACAAGGATTTTATAGACAGTAACGACAGTTTCCTCTCTTTGGGTGGCGATTCGATAATGGTCATTCAACTCGTATATGGAATTCACAAGCATTTCGGTATCTCCGTCAACGCGTCCAACATCTACGAGAATCCCACTCTCGAAGGCATGGCACGGCTTATCGACACAATGCTTGACAACACCGACGACAACGCTTGCCTTAAACTCCTTTCCATAGCCAGGGAGGTGATGGGCACAGAAGGAATTGATGCCGATACCGACCTCTTTGAGGCGGGAATGAACAAGGCTCTATTGGATGATTTTGTTCATATGTCGGCATCCAAAGCCTATGTCTTCTTCACCACTTTCGACGTTTTGAAGTTCAAGAGTGTGAAGAACTTAACAGACAACATCGACAGGAACCTATACTCTTGGGGCGAGGGTACCGACGAGAGAAAGCCGGTGATTATTTATTTCAACGGTTTTGTGGAGTCATACCCTTATAACATGCCTGTCATTTCCAGTTTCGAGAAGAACTTCTCGGTCTTTAACATCGAGTCGATATACAATTTCTTCATTGGCGGCAAGGATGTCTCCCTCCAAGTTTTGTTTGAAACATACGAAGACCTTATGATGGTGGCATTGAGAGACAAGCAAGTCCTTTTCTTGACCGGTTATTGCATCGGAGCCGAAATAGCCATCGCATTTGCCAAGTTTATGAGTCAGCGTCATCCCGGCATTAATCTCAGTGTGGTGAACATCGAAGCCGTATATGACCGCAAGAACTATTACTTCCTGAACCTTGATACCACTCAGAAGTCTAACGACCGTCGCCTTGAAATCTTCGACAAGGTATATGCCGATATGCCCGAATTAAACTACGATGGCACCGTAGTGAACATTATGGTCAACAAGCCCATCCTGCATGAGAACCAAGCCAATGACGAGGGAAAGACCAGAGAAGAAAACGAAAAGATGAGAAAATCGTGGAAGGGGAACATAGACAATTGGAACTCCCATTATCCCGCTTCTCCCTGCCATCTTCTCGACTGCAACCATATGGAAGTACGAGACCGGAAAGACATTCTCGACAGAATACAGGACATTGTATTAAATAGTTTCTCGTTTTGATAATCATAGTCGCAAAAGTTTTAATACTGATGTCTTCAGTACGATACTGCCGCCACTTTTAATACCTTAAACGAGGTAAGGAGGGGATTTGTAGGGCGTAAATAGGATGACGGAAACAGGATAATGATAGTAGGTATTTTGAACATTTTGTAAGGAATTAATATACCGAGATATTAGTAAAAAACTACGGGAAAATGAGTGTATTAATGCGATTATGAGGATTTTATAATTATTTGGTATTGTAAGGAAAATGTTTTCGACGTAACTTTCCTCTATAAAACCTAATTTCATTTCCCTGCACAAGCAACAAAACCCACAAGAACGCATAATTGTGGTGCATAGTTATCCGTCACAGTTCCTCTTCCGACCTGTGATAATCAGATACTTTCCTCTTCGAGTTTTACTCAGACTGGGTTCCATCTCCAGCAGTGCCATTGGTTAATTTGCAATCACGGGGTGTCACCACCACAAAGATAGTAGCCTTGGCACGGCTGGTATATCTTGTCACCCTTTAGTGCAGGGTGTCAAAATCATGTTGTCAAAGTCCTTATAGCCGACTCCTTCTTTGAGGATGTGCCAAGCGCAGACGAGCATTTTGCGTGATATGGCTACAACCACTTTCATCTTGTTCTTTTTTCTGACTTGTGTCTGATGGTAGGAGAAACGGCTGAAGAAGCAGCCCTTGGTTCGGCTTGCGCCCCATGCGCACTGGATGATTGTCCGTCTCAGGTAACGGTTTCCATGCGTGATGCGCCGTGACTTGATAGTCTTGTTTGACTGGTCGTTGCGAGGCTTCAGTCCCGCCCATGATGAAAGATGGTTTGCCGTCTCGAAGTGGCTCATGTCTGTGCCAATCTCTGCGATTAATGATGTGGCGGCTCTCATCTTCACCCCCGGAACGGTCTGAAGGTTCCTCAGCTGCTCGGAGTATTCTTTCTCGCAAATCTCCTGCATCTTGTCCATGCACTTCTGCTTGTGCGCCTCTGCCATGTCAATTTCCGCCTTGAGCTGAGCCATGATGTCTATGTCGGCCTCCGTGACGCACCCTTTGAGCGATGCGATTATGGTTTCCCTGCCATGACGGTTTATGATACGCCCGTGCACTTCCTTAACCAGTTCCTCGGGGGATGTCACGCCCTCGCATATCTTGTCTATCACGCTCTTGTAACTTACGGAATCCGTGTTTGACACATAATTGCTCAGACGGATATTACACCGCTGCACCGCCGCATCCAGCTTGGCCAGCTTACGGATGATCTCATCATCAAGGTCGTAAATGCGACGGTCGTACAGACGGAGCTGCTGGATGCGCTCAGGGGGAACGAAACTGCCGCGCACCAGTTCCTTCATCATGCACTCGGCTATCCACTGTGCATCTTTCACGTCGCTCTTGTGACCGGGAAGCTGCTTGATGAAATAGGGGTTGATAAGTTTCAGCTTGAAATGCGGTTCCAGTATGCGCCATACAGGAATCCAATAGACACTTGTGCTTTCCATACCAACCTCCTGCACGTGATACGTGAGCATCAAATCACGCATTTCCTCAAGCTGATTTGTTAAAACACCATACTTTTTCTCAAAAATCTCACCCGTGCTGCTCATAATACAAAGAAATATGCTATCTTTGTGCACGTCAAGTCCGCATACTATTCTCATAAGCCTAACTTTAGAGGATTAAACAATAGGCCCCAAATATACAAAATTGTGACGAAAGAGCACGTATATAGGACAAGAATCTGTGGCGGACTTGACATTTTTTCTCTCAAACACTGCCCGATTCGGGGAAATGACATTAGGTTTTTTATCCCGACTGGCTTATAATTCGGGGGTTTTATGTAAATTTTCCAAAAGAAAAGAGTTGCTTGCCAAGCAAACGTATGAATATTGGAGAAGTTAAAACTATTGCCAAATCATTACCTCTTCGTGGAGCATGTGGGAAAGGCGTTATAGCCGGTAAAGCGTAACCCACACGTGTTTGTGGGACGGTATATCAACGTGAATAGAAAACCAGATGGGACTATCTATCCTACGTTCAATCGCCCAGACTACAACGAGAAACTCACTTTCGCTAAGTTCTGTATGGAAACTGCCAAAGAACTGAGGCAGGTTGCCCAACTGGTAGATAGTGCAACAGGCCTCGGAGAAGAAGTGTGAATTCTAGCCAAAATATCAGTTAATATCAGTTACAGTTGTTTTTTTGAGGGTATATAAAATTTCAACCCCCTTATATAATACTTATAACTAATTAATAATCAATAATATATATAATAATATATAGGTAGGGAGCGAAATGGGTACCCCTTAAAAAATAACTGATATAACTGATATTGATATTTTTAGGCTCATCCAATTTCAATCTAAAAAGCTGTAATATAATGACTTACGACATTACAACAAAGACTGCTCCAGCCATGCCAAAACTGGGAAAAGGCTTGGATTTTGTGAAATTAGTGCTCTCGCAGGTATCTCCAGACATGCGTGAACCTATCGCTCCGACACTTTTTGATGCTGCAGCAGCTCATATCAGTGCAACTGAATTTTTGTATCCAGACCTATCTTGGAAGGAACTTTGTGGCATGATAGGTGCACTTTCGGCAGGTTCTGCAGGCGGAAAAGGCCAACTGCAGGGATATGTTGAAGCGATGATGCGTTTCGCGCGAAAGCATGATGAAGTGGAGCTGCAGAAGCTCGTGGAATGGCAAAGAAATATGAAGTCGAAAGGTGCCAACAAGGAGAAACCTGTGCGCCCTGATGTGGCTTTTTGGTTTCCGCCTGCCGATTCGAACATCCGTGGTTGAGTGGCGAGGCGCAACAGTTTCTGTTTGGCGAACGGAAGATGTGTGTTTCGTGTATAATAAGATAATTTTGTAAGAAATTTGACAAAATATCCTCGAATCGCAGGAAACGTATAGAAACGTATGATTGATTTTTGTGGATGTCGTATCTTTGCAACAGAAACAAAAAAGGCTGGCAGAAGCCGAACGCATCTCGGAGGCGCCCCGAATGTAGCAGGTGACAACAGCCAAGTAAGTAACTTCAATGATCTAATACCATGAGTAACACAAAAAACAAAGAAACGCTCAAGACTGTACTCCAGTTTATCGTAAGCGTGATCACAGCACTCCTCGCCACACTCGGCGTTCAGAGTTGCGTCGGCATCTGACAAATTAGTTGTTAATTCAAGTTACGCAACTGAGGGAATTGATTGAAGTTAAAGAAGTTATCACTCCCTACGGTCGTTCGGGAAGTTAAAAGACAATAGCCTTTTTCCGGAAGACGTAGGACATTTGTCTCTTAACTTCTCCCTAACTTCCCTTAACTTCCCCACATGCGAAAGTTCAGTTATTAACCTTAAAAAAACACAATTATTATGGCTACAATTCAAGCAATCGACATCATCAAAGGTATCAGTGGTAAGTATGGTAACAAGTCTAACGACTACTTCGCCACTAACAAGTCTAGTAACAAAATCCATCTCGCCAAACTCGCCAACCCATACAAGGGTCCTGCTTCCGAGAAGCAGAAGCTGCAGCGCGAGAAGTTCGCCAAACAGCAGGCTGCCAGCAGCGCATGGCTTAAGGCTAACCGCCCGAACGAGAAGAACGGCATCAAGGGTACTCCTATCTACCAGTATGCCCTGAAGCTGAAGCGTACCTTCGCCTTCTCTAACGTCAACCAGGTGTTGTTTAAGTACATGGACAAGGAGTTTAACATCAAGTTGCCTGACTCCATCGATGCACCTAATGTGGACGGCGAGGATACCGGTTCTACTACCAATCCTGGCAGCGGCGAGCAGGGTACTGAGCAGAAGCCCGGTGGAAGCGACCAGGGTACAGAACAGCCTGGTGGCGGAGGTCTGGAGGGTTAGTCTTCCGTTTTCTTCTTAACCATAATTCCTTCATCGTCACAGCGCTCCTTGTTGTCAAGGGGCGCTGTATTCTTTATCCACGGAGGACACGGATGACACAGATTTTATTTGGCCGTGTGTCCGTGGATAATTTCCGTGTGACATTAAACTTTACCTACTTTAGAGTTTGCAGAATATGGTCTAACTCATCGAGCTCTTCTTCTTTAGTTGCCCAACTCGTTACGAAACGGCAGATGATTTCGGTATCGCTCTTTCTTTCCCATATCTCGAAGGCTACTTTCTTGGAAAGGGCATCGTAGAGGGTAGGTGAGAGGATGACAAACTGCTGATTGGTGGGGGAATCGTAGGCTATGGCGATGCCGTGTTTCTGGAAAATGCTGCGGAGGCGAGTTGCCATGGTCATGGCGTGGCGCGATACCTTGAAATAGAGTTGGTCGGTAAAGAGCGTGTCAAACTGGATGCCTAACATTCTGCCTTTGGCAAGTAAGGCTCCATGACGCTTGACAGTGGTGAAGAAGTATTTCGGGGCCTTCATTCCTGAGAAAACGACAGCTTCGCCCATCATGGCGCCCACTTTTGTTCCACCGATATAGAAGACATCACAATGGCTGGCAAGGAATGGCAAGTCGTAGTCGCAGGCTTCTGATACCAGACCATATCCCAGTCGTGCTCCATCGATGAAGAGACGGAGGTCGTATTTCTGACAGGTTGCATAGATCGCAGTCAGTTCTTCCTTGGTATATACCATTCCAAACTCTGTTGGCATCGAGATATAAACCATGCCAGGCTGTACCATGTGAGGATGCGATTCGTCTGCAAGAAATGTATCCATATAGGCTGACAGGGTATTGGCAGACAATTTGCTATTCTCTCCCGGCAGCGTAATGACCTTATGACCGAAGGCTTCTACTGCCCCCGACTCGTGTACCTCAATATGGGCTGTATCTACCCCTATCACTCCTTCGCATCCCATGAGGACAGCATCAATAACGGTGGTATTGGTCTGTGTACCGCCTACAAGAAAGAACACATCGGCATTCTTATTGTCAATAGCCTTACGTATCTTCTCTTTTGCTGCTTCTGAGTATGGATCAAAACCATATCCAGAGGTTTTCTCTTTGTTGGTAGTGGCTAAAGCGTCCAGTATCTCTGGCAACATACCATTGTTGTAATCACTTTCGAATGAAATCATAGTTTTTTATCTTTTTGCGTTTTACTATATTAATATTTTTTTATGTCGCACGGATTGCACGGAAAGATTTTTTGGAGGTTGCTTCGCAAGATGTTTTGGAGTAGCGAAGACAGAGTGAGAGCGCGCTTTCACTATGCTGAGTCACGACAAAACAAACCATAGGTAAATCTTTGGAGGAGATCTTTAATGAAATATGGCCTATGGCCAGAAATAATAATCTTTAACTAGAATCTCTAAACCATAACCCATAACCTGTAACCTAAACGCTCTGTGTGTTCCTTGAATAATTTCCGTGCGACTTTATTCACTCATGATGGTAGGGTTCTCCCTTGATGATGGTACATGCACGATAAATCTGTTCGGTGAAGGTCATGCGTATCATCTGATGAGAGAAGGTCATCATCGACAGGCTGATCTGATGGTTGGCTCGCTGATAGACAGCGGGGGAGAAACCATAAGGGCCTCCGATGATGAAGACCAAGCGACGCGCTGTGGCACGCTTTTGTTCCAGCCATGCTGCAAATTCGATACTTCGCATCTGCTTGCCTTGTTCATCAAGCAAGACAACGGTGTCTGACGGTTGTAGCTGGCGGAGGATGAGTTCGCCTTCGGCCTGTTTCTGCTGCGCCTCACTCAACCCTTTCGTGTTTTTCAGTTCGGGGATGGTTACTATCTCAAAGGGCATGTAGTGGCCGATGCGTCCCACATAATCGTCTATAATGGTAACAAAATGCTTGTTGACGGTTTTGCCTACTTGCAGGAGTACAGTCTTCATGTGCTTCTATGATTTTCGGGGGTATATTATCTTGATGAATGGAAACCTTCAAGATTCGCATAGCGATGGTTCATCATTCTGCGATAGATGGCCTTCATCCATATTGGCATGGCGAGCGTGAAAGCCAGTCCGATGATGGTGAGAATGGTGTATGCTGTGGCATCTCCGAATAATGCGCTCAACAGGCTGACCAGAATGATGGGCACGAAGAACACGATGAGTTCTATGAACATCTGGAGCTTGTTTTCCATCTGATTGCGTCCTGTGATCTTCTCATTCAGCGGAAGTGTCTGTCTGTTCCATATTGCCATGTGAAACAGCAAGCAGTATTCCGGACCGATAGTGATGAAGATGTATGCCAATATCATCATCAAAGAGAATTTCCCTGAGATGATGGCAGGAAGCAGCAACAGAAACGGGATGAGAACGATGGCGCTATAGAAATAGTATTTCGCGCGTAAAAGTGTGAGGATGTTCTCCCGATAGACCATGAGCAGGTCGATATAGTTTCCCTCCGGTCCCATGACCTTGATGAGGTTTACTGCTCCGAAGAACACAAAGCAATACAGGCACCAGATGTTGAGCATAGTAGGTGAATCGTATATATCGGTATAGGCGATAAGCAGCGACAGCATGACGATGATGCAAATGCCCTGGATGAAACGTCCGCGAATGGCTTTATTGCGCATGGTGCTCTTAATCTCCAGTTTGAGATATTCTCCCATCTGTCCAAAGCGGTTGAGCAGGTTGAATTCTGACACGTGCTTGAGTTTGGTCTTCTCTTGTTTGGATATCTCATCATAGATAAAGTGCATCTGCAACCATCTGTTGAGTGAGAACAGCAAAACAAGCAATCCTGCCCACAACAATACCGACATCCAGGAAAATCCGTAGTCGCAGAGGAAGTCCATGATATGATCCACAGATTTATCTATCTCTTTGTCGCTCATCAGCAGGAAGGGGAGTATGCAACAGCCATAGAACAGGGCGGGTAATATCCAGTAGTACACCTTCTGATTGACGAGTGTACGTACCAGCAGATACCATTGGCTGTTGACCACCACCATCATCAGCAGCAACAGCGTCATGCCGACAGCGGCTATGAATGGTGTTCCTCCGCATATATTAATAAAGAAATAGGGGATGAAAAGTGTGAGATAGATAAGGGTGCTGCTGGAAAACAGCTGGTCAATAAGAAAACAGTCGATGGCACGGTAGCGACTGAAGGGCATGAGCAGGTAGGGCTTGACGAGCATGAGTGGTGTCTGCTGTGCCAGAAAGCGCGAACCGAAATCCAGTATTAAGAAAAGGGGCATGAGCAACAGGATGATCGCCGGCTCATGACTTTTTGCCGAAGCCCATCCGAGAAATGTTCCAATTCCTATCATATAGATTGCCATGAAACCCAAAAAGATATATCCGAAGAGTTTGCCATATTGGTTTGCTTCGAACATGACATTACGCTTCGCGCTTAACTTATTGTTTCTGCGTAGCAGCAGATAGAGTTTGAAAAAGGATATCATCGTAAATCTATAATTTCGGCATTAGGACAAACTTTCTTGTTGAAGCGAAACAGTCCATCGGAGAGGTTGGCACGCTTGAAACCGCTGATATTTACCGTGGTCCATTTTCTGTTTTGCATCATGCGCACCTGTGAGGGTACGTAGCTTTGGCGCGAGATGGTGACAATCATTTCTCGGATGGCATTACGTTGCGATTTCATGGTAACGATATAATGCTGTCCCTTGGTCTGCAGGGAGAGGGTGTAGCCCCGGCGATAGAGATAGATAAAGCCATAGGGGTTGATGGCTTGCAGTTCGCTGGCGGTAGGGGTGTTGATGTTTACCTCGTCGTTTTGAGGAACATAGGTCCATTGGGTCTTGCCGTCAAACCATACGATTCCTGCCGATGTCTTGGCATAAAACTTACGACCCTTTACCGAGATGGTGCCGCTGGCACCGGTGTTCTGCGCTCCACGGATGGTAAAAGCGGCTGTAACGCCTCCTTTGTTAGATAATACCTGGGCAGTCTTGTCGAGAACACTCTTGGCGCTCTGTGCTGCCGCAGTAGTAAAGATGGTAGCCAAAAGGCCTATAATCCATAATCTGATTTTTATCATGATGATCTGTTTTTAGATATACTGTTTATGTTGTGATATGCGATAATGGAGATTTGAATATCAATGGCGCAACTGGTTTAAAATGTTTTCCAGACTTACCTCATCCTGAATGAGCACCTCGCGTGGCTTACTGCCCTGGGCAGCACCGACCACTCCTGCACGTTCGAGCTGATCCATCAGTCTGCCTGCACGGTTGTAGCCAATGGCAAATTTACGCTGGATAAGACTGGTGCTTCCGCTTTGATTCATGACAATGAGTCGTGCAGCGTCCTCAAACATCGGGTCGAGGTGTGACATATCGACATCAGCTGCTTCACCAAGGTCACCGTCGGCAGTATCAGGCTCAGGCAGTTCGAAGGCCGACGTATAGCCTTGTTGCTGCGAGATGAAAGTGTTGATGCGCTCCACTTCCGGAGTATCAACAAAGGCACATTGTACGCGCACAGGTTCTCCGCCGTTGAGGTAAAGGAGGTCGCCTCGTCCTATGAGCTGTTGGGCTCCCGGACGGTCGAGAATGGTGCGTGAGTCAATCATGGCACCGACACGGAATGCTATGCGGCTTGGGAAGTTGGCCTTGATGGTACCGGTGATGATATTCGTAGTAGGACGCTGGGTGGCGATAATCATGTGGATACCCACGGCACGTGCCAACTGAGCGATACGTGCGATGGGGAGTTCCACCTCCTTGCCTGCTGTCATGATGAGGTCGCCAAACTCGTCGATAACGACCACGATATAGGGCAGGAAGCGATGGCCGTTCTCTGGGTTCAACTGGCGACTGATGAATTTCTTATTATATTCCTTGATATTACGTGCCTGTGCTATTTTCAACAGGTCGTAACGGGTATCCATCTCTTTACACAGCGAGTTGAGCGTACGTACCACCTTGGTAACATCGGTAATGATGGGGTCGGCATTATCATCGGGAACCTTGGCAAGGAAGTGTTTATCGATAGATGAATAGACGCTAAATTCCACCTTTTTCGGGTCAACAAGTACAATCTTTAATTCCGACGGGTGCTTCTTGTAGAGCAAAGAGGTGATGATGGCATTAAGACCTACAGACTTACCTTGTCCTGTTGCACCAGCCACCAGAAGGTGAGGCGCCTTTGCCAGGTCGAACATAAAGACCTCGTTGGTGATGGTCTTACCCAACGCACAAGGCAGTTCCATGGTTGTTTCCTGGAACTTCTTGGAATTGAGGATAGACTCCATCGACACGATATTGGGTTTGGCATTAGGAACCTCAATACCGATGGTGCCCTTGCCGGGAATCGGTGCGATGATACGAATGCCGAGTGCTGACAAAGACAATGCAATATCATCTTCCAGATTGCGGATGCGCGAGATGCGCACACCAGGCGCAGGCGTAATTTCATAGAGGGTGATAGTAGGACCAACGGTAGCTTTGATGCTGCTAATCTCCACTCCGAAATTGCGGAGCACATCGACGATGCGTTTTTTATTGGCATTCTGTTCCGCCATGTCAATATATGGTTTGCCGTCATCGTCGTATTTCTTCAACAGGTCGAGCGTGGGGTAGTGGTAGTTTTCCAAATCGAGCTTGGGGTCATAAGGCATAGAAAGACTTCCATTCTCACCTGCCAAATTCTTACCTGTGGCTTTTTCCTCTTTTTCGCCAGTATCAACGGTCATTTCCACGGCACTATCGTCAGCAACAGGTTCTGTTGACAAGCCTTTATTGCCTGGTGTTACAGACCGTTGTAACGTGGGAATAGGTTCCGTCTGTGGGTCGTTCACTTGGTCGAACTCCACAATCTGTGCATCGGGATCGTCAAACACTTCAGGGTCTTCCACCGTCTCCAAGGTAGGTGTGTCCGCCTCCGGCTCACCTTTACCCACTTGAATCTCCATATGAATCTTCTTGGCATAGCGTAAAGGATTGAAAATCTTGCGGATAATAATAATGGTTTCGGCACTCAGATACGTCAGAAACGCAATAGCCAGGATGATGAGCAATAGCGTTAAGCCCGGTGTGCCAACCAGTCCTTCTACCACATCGCAAGCAGTCTGTCCGTAATCGCCTCCGGGATTGTAGTGCATATCGACGAACAGCGGCGATAGGAATTTAGCCAACGTGAGTGACGACCATAGCATGATGAGGGTCAGACACATGAACCATTTCAACAGGTTGACTTTATAGGTCAGCAACATGCGGATGCCCGCAAGGAGGAGAAAAAACGGAATGAGGAAGGCAGGGAGACCAAAACATTTCTTGATAAAGAACCAAGAAACCTTCGCGCCCAACGAACCGCAACTGTTGGTAAACTCACCATTGAGATTGAGAATCTCACCGGCACGTGGATTCTCCAATATGCTCTGGTCGGCAGCTCCCGTGCCGAAATAGGAAATGAAAGCGAAGGCCATAAATCCTGCAATGGCAATCAATAACAAGCCTAAAAAGGGGAGAATGCGATCGCTAAAGTGTATTTTATCGAGGCCAAAAGTCTCTCTTACTGATGGTGTCTTGGGTTCTTTCTTTTTTCTTGCCATAATATATGATGGTGGTATGTTTTAATGATTTAATATGCAAAAGTAATGGAAAATTGTCAGAAATCAACATTTTATCGTGTTTTTTTTGTATTTTTGCACACCGAAAACAAATGATAGATGAAAAAGACCATTTATAGTAAATACGACAAGAAGTTGATACCCAGCCTGCCACGTGTACTTTTCGAGGGAAAAATCGAGGTTGTCGTCAGCGATACCGAGGCAGAAAAAGCGGTCGATTACCTGCTCAGCCAACCCATTATCGGACTGGACACAGAGACAAGACCCTCATTTAAGAAAGGACATACCTATACGGTATCGCTACTTCAAGTGGCAAGCCACGATATCTGCTTTCTCCTGCGTCTCAACTACCTCAAATTTTCTCCATCCATCAAGCGTTTGCTGGAAGATACTACAGTACCCAAGATAGGGTTGTCGCTCCACGACGACGTGAAGATGCTCCATAAGATTGGCGAATTTGAACCAGGACATTTCATCGACCTTCAGGAAAGAGTCAAAGAAGTCGGCGTGGAAGACATGAGTCTGCAGAAGATCTATGCCAACTTCTTCGGCATGCGCATCAGCAAACGAGAAAGACTCACCAACTGGGAGGCTGACATCCTGACGGAGAAACAAAAACGCTACGCAGCAACAGATGCTTGGTCGTGCATCCTGCTCTATGAAGAACTCATCAGACTGGAGCAGACCGGCGATTATGAACTCATAAAAACAGACGACGAACATGTATCCACAGATCATACTGAAGAAAGGTAAGGAGGAGAGTCTGAAAAGATTCCACCCCTGGGTGTTTTCGGGAGCTATACAGGCTATCGAAGAAGGAATAGAGGAGGGCGATACCGTTTGCCTCGTAAATAGAAATGGCGACTTCATTGCCGTGGGCCACTACCAAGAGGGGTCTATCGCCGTTCGTGTGCTCACCTTCGAGGATCGGGAAATTGACGACGATTTCTGGCATTCACGAATCTCATCTGCGCTGAAAATGCGTCAATCCATCGGCATTGCCGACTCGCCATCCAACAATACCTACCGACTGGTACACGGAGAGGGCGACAATCTGCCCGGACTTATTATAGATGTGTATGGCGATACTGCCGTGATGCAAGCCCATTCCATCGGCATGCACAAGGTCAGAAAGGAGATTGCCAAGGCACTCGTCGATGTGATGGAATCGCGCATTTCCAATGTGTATTACAAGAGCGAAACAACCTTGCCGTTTATGGACGCAACAGACATGAACGGATTCATTTACGGAGGAAGCGACAATAACGTGGCGTTGGAAAACGGACTCAAATTCCGAGTTGACTGGCTGAAAGGACAGAAAACCGGATTCTTTGTGGATCAACGCGAAAACAGATCACTCCTGGAGAAATATGCAGCAGGGAAGCGTGTGCTCAATATGTTCTGCTACACCGGCGGATTCTCTTTCTATGCGATGCGCGGAGGTGCACAACTGGTACACTCTGTTGACAGTTCGGCAAAAGCCATCGACCTGACCAGAGAGAACGTATCGCTCAATTTCCCTGGCGACCAGCGCCATGAGGCCTTTTGTGAAGATGCCTTCAAATACCTGGAGAAAGCAGGCGACAACTATAATCTGATTATCCTCGACCCGCCAGCCTTTGCGAAGCACAGAGGGGCGCTGCATAATGCGCTGAAGGGCTACACCCGTCTGAATCAGAAAGCATTTGAAAAAATAGAAAGGGGAGGTATCCTCTTTACCTTCTCTTGTTCACAGGTGGTTACGAAAGACCATTTCAGAAATGCTGTGTTTACTGCTGCTGCATTAGCAAAAAGAAATGTGAGAATACTCCATCAGCTCCATCAGCCTGCCGATCATCCTATCAATATTTATCATCCGGAAGGAGAGTACCTCAAAGGACTCGTCCTTTACGTGGAATAAAATAACATGCAATAACAGGAGGACATCGAATGGTGGAGAAAGTCAAGGCCTTCATGAGTCAGCATCAGCTGCTTGACGACAGGGAAATGTATCTTGTTGCGTTAAGCGGTGGGGCTGATAGTGTGGCATTGCTACTCGTTCTTCACGAGATGAAGATCAAGATCCATGCCGTCCATTGCAATTTCCACCTGAGAGGGGAAGAATCGGATAGGGACGAAGCGTTCTGCGAATCCCTTTGTCACAAGCTCGACATTCCCTTTCATCGCATCCATTTTGATACGCAGACCTACGCAGAACTGCATCACATGAGTATCGAACTGGCTGCGCGTGAGTTGCGATACGGCTATTTTGAACAGCTCAGAATGGATATCGGCGCGAAGGGGGTGTGCGTGGCTCATCATCGTGACGATTCGGTAGAAACCATTCTCATGAATCTGGCAAGAGGTACGGGGATACATGGCCTTACAGGTATCAGTCCACGACAAGGGAATGTGTTAAGACCCCTGTTGGGAGTGACAAGGGCAGAGATTGAACAGTTTTTGGCAGACCGTCAGCAGCCCTTTGTTACCGATTCCACCAATCTTGAGGATGACGCTACGCGCAATAAGGTGAGACATCATATCGTACCCCTGTTGAAGCAAATCAATCCGAAGGCTGCCGAAAACATTCTCCTCATGGCAGAAAGAATGGCAGGAGCAGAACAGGTGATGGAAAGACTGTTGAAGCCCTTGAGAAACCGGACGGAATATACCAAACAGGAAATTCTGGAGGATGTGGGAAATGACTACCTGTTGTATGAACTCTTGCGGGATAAAGGCTTTAATGCCCGACAATGTACGCAAATTTTCAATAGCATGATGGCGGATGGTACCGGTCGTGCTTTCATGTCGAAAGACTATGAATTGGTCATCGACCGAGATCGGATTGTTATGGAAAAGCAAAAGCCTGCTTTTCGGCAGATCACAATTCCAGAACCAGGAGTCTATGTCTTGCAGCATAACGAAAAACTCCGAGTCGGGATGGCAGATAAACCCCGTGACTTCAAGGTTTCCAAAGCGTCACACAAGATTACCGTTGATGCCGACAAGATACGCTTTCCTCTTGTCGTCAGACTGGTACAACAAGGAGATGTGATGATTCCTTTTGGCATGAAGGGACATAAGTTGTTGAGTGATCTGATGACCGACTGCAAGATGACACTTTTGGACAAGCGCCGCCAGCGTGTGGTAGTGGATGCTTCGGGTGTCGTGGTTTGGCTCATGGGAAAACGTTGTGACAATCGTGTGGCTGTTGATGATACTACCCAACGGATACTCACCATTGAGATTGAATTGGAAGCATAACCTCCCATAGAAATCGCTATCAGAAAATCAAAAGAGATCATACAAATATTCAATTCATCAATCATTTCATTATGGACAAACTACCGAAAGACCCCGCAATTCTAGTATCAAGCATCAACATGTTTCTGCGTGATGAAGAGTTTGACTCTTTGGAAGCCCTTTGCTATTGTTACAATCAAGAGCCACAGGCGTTGAAAGACTATCTCTACGCCCATGGATTCGTCTATTCTGAGGAACAACATCAGTTTCGACCCAAAGGCTTTGAAACCAATACCGACCTTTGACCGCTCTAACGAATACTATGACGATGAATATTCCTCATGATGCTATAGAAACAGCCTACAGCTTCTTTCACCAAAAGCAACGAATCTATCAATTTTCTACCCTGTCGTGGCAGAAAGACGATATTGAAATGGCTATTGCTGATTATGTAGAATCGATGAATGAAGATCTTTATGCCACATTGGCAAAAGGTAAACCCGACTTCTTGCGCGACCATAGGCGTTTTGCCGAAGAACTCCTGGATGCGGTAGAACAGTTGGAACAACTGCTTTAACCGCTTGAAAAAGAATACGGAAAGAGACACGTTAACAATATAGGATGGTAATCCATCAATCGCCCTGATGAAGATTATTCATGTGGATATGGATCAGTTTTTTGCTGCTGTAGAACAGCAAGACAATCCAAAACTAAAAGGCAAACCTATTGCAGTAGGACATGATGCCGAACGTGGTGTGGTGTCAACAGCAAACTACGAAGCCAGACGCTTTGGAGTACATTCGGCACAGTCTATTCAGTTGGCCAAACGGCTATGTCCAGAACTCATCATCGTAGAGCCCCATTTCCAACGATACAAAGAAGTATCGGCACATTTGCACGAGATATTCCACGAATATACCGACCTCATAGAACCCATATCCCTCGACGAAGCCTTTCTCGATGTAACAGAAAACAAGAAAGGCATTGAACTGGCGGTGGACATTGCAAAAGAAATCAAACAGCGCATCTATCAGACAACGGGACTTACCGCATCGGCAGGTGTGAGCTACTGTAAGTTTATAGCGAAGATAGCCTCTGACTGGCGCAAGCCCGATGGGCTGACGGTCATTCATCCCGACAGGGCATTAGACTTTATTTCCCGACTCAAAGTGGATAGGATATGGGGCGTGGGGCCAAAGACTGCAGAGAAAATGCACCACATGGGTATCTTCACCGGATTAGATCTGCGCAACACGCCCCTTAACCAACTCACGGAAGAATTTGGCAAGATGGGACAGGTGTTTTACGAATTCTCACGAGGCATAGACTCACGTCCCGTGATCAGCGAATGGGAGCGTAAGAGTGTGAGTTGTGAACAAACCTTTGACAATAACATCAGTGACAATTCCGCCGTTACCATTCAACTCTACCACATGGTACTGAATTTGGTTGGGCGGATAGAGAAAAACAATTTTGAGGGGCGTACGCTAACGCTGAAGGTCAAGTTTCAGGACTTTCAGCAAATCACCCGCAGCATTACCGTTGACCGTGTTCTCCGTTGCAAAGACGATATCCTTCCTTTAGCCAAACAGTTGATCCGTCAGGTTGAGTTTCATTCACATCCCATCCGACTGTTGGGCTTGTGTGTCTCTAACCATAAGCGTGTTAACCCGTCAGAGCCTGCTAAATATACAGAACTGGAACTGGAGTTTGAACCCTGGCCAGACGAATGACTCACAGAGTTACTTCATGGTATTATTGCGAAGAAACTCCTGATACTGCAGACCATAGCCATTGAAAACATTGATGTCAACAGGACCGTGGATGCCTGCAACACGGCCTTCAGGACTGAGTTGCCAGAATACCAGATGTACGTCAGGCTTGTACTCGCCATAACGGGCAATCCATACCTGATAACGCTGCTTGATATCAGGAGCCTTGGACAGATAGCGGTTGACGAACATCTGGCTGACGTAGAGTATGGGGCGGTGTCCTGTGGAACGCTCAACAATATTGCACCAGGTACGAATATGCTTGAATAACGGTTCTGCACCACCAATAGCGGAAATCTGAGCATGAGAGGGTTCGACATCGAGAACAGGCGGAAAGTCGCCTCGGCGAAATTGTGCATATCGCAGAAAATGGCGTGCTTGTCTTTCTGCTGAGGTTTTGAGTGACATGAAATGGTATGCTCCTACACGTATGCCCTGACGTCGTGCCTGTTGACAGTCAGCAGCATAATAGCGATTGCGGATGGAAATGCCTTCAGTAGCTTTGATATAAACAAAGGAAATGGGGAAATCAGGACGCCCCATGACATGTTTATTGTGTTTCGAACCGAGTGAAGTGATGCGAACTTGACGCCAGTTGATTGTAAACCGTTTACGTCCTTTCTCATGCTGGTGGCGAGAGATGTCGATGCCATAGATGCGTTCTGAGGTGTATTTGATTTTTTCCCCAAGGAATCTTCCCTTTCGCCATTCGCCAGCTTTTATGCCATGCGAAGAGGATTCAAATCCCCATCCTTCGGGACGGTCATTCACCCACATGCCGGTGTAACTGCTTCCATCTTGTCGTACGATACTTCCTTGTCCGGAAGCCAGTCCCAAAGTGTCCATCTGTCCATCATAACAGCCTTCGTCATCGTAACGTCGTGCTACCACGATGGTATCGTTATCCCACAGACCACAAACAATACGTCCCTGAGGATCCCGCCAGACAGCAGGACCGTTGAGCAGACCGAAATGGAATCTTCCTGCCTTCCAATAGCCACCATTGATGCGTACCGCTATCAAGGGGCGCTTTGTTTCAGGAATATAGCGTCTGCCTATGATACGACGTGTGGAATCAGTCTGCAGCAGACTCTTCAGTCGAATTTGTTCTTGTTGCAGTTGGTTGTCGTGTTGTGCTATCAAATCAAATCCCTCGTCGGTCACATTATGTACAGCAAAATAATCGTCCATAGCCTCTCTCTCTTTCCGAATCTGATCAAGCCTATGGTGAAGTGAGTCATCAGATGGTCTGCCAGCCATGATAATTTCCCATTTAGGCCCAATACCCATATTGCGGTTATTCAACCAATCGCGGTAATACCGCCAACCAATAGCAATAGCTGTTCCTACTACCAGTAGGCAGACGACAAGATCTATCCGACGTTTAGTACACATTTTTAAACCTCCTGAACAATAATCTTTTGACTATTCTTTATTAGAATCTTCTTTAGACTTCAGATCCAGCCAGTAGTCGATGATTTGACGGGCAATGGAGAGCTTCTCTGGAATTTGTGGTAAGTGGTGACGATTGAACCACGCGCCACGTGAGAGTTCTGATCGCTGCAGATGAATGTCTCCGTTGTCATATTCTGCAAGAAACCCAACCATCAGTCCGCAAGGGTAGGGCCAAGGCTGTGAACCGTAATAGTGCAGGTTTTTGATGGTCAGTCCGGTCTCTTCCATGACCTCACGGCAAACAGCCTCTTCGAGCGTCTCACCGGTTTCCACGAATCCTGCTACAAGACCGTAGAAATCGCCACGGAAATTCTTGGCATGAACCAAAAGCACCTCATCGCCTCGGCTGACGAGTACGATGACAGCAGTAGCCAGTTGTGGCCACACCTCCTTACCACATTGTGTGCAGCGCTTGGAGATGTCTGTATGGAATTTCATAGGAGCGCCACAAACTCCACAGAATTTGGTATTACTATCCCAATAAAGCAGTTCGTGGCATTTTCCAGCGAGAAGATAGTCGTGACTTGACAGGTGATAGTAACTCTGTCGAAGTCCACACATTTCATAGCGTGGATTGTCAGTCAGAGGTTGGTCGATACGGTAGGCTTTCGCACCAGCAACATGGAGAATGTTGGTCCAAGGCTTGAGTTCGACAGGAGGTTCGGTAGGAATGCGTAATACATCACCGTCTTTCTCCAAGATAAGGTCTGATTGACAAAATACGAAATATTGTTCCATGGCTTAATCCTCCTTGAAAATAAGACGACGGTCACGTTCGATAGCCGGTTTTGTCCATTCCTCCGGTACGAATCGCCAGTTGTTGAGTGGGAGAGCTTCTACCGTTCCCTGTTTTTCTATCATTTGTGTGAGATAATAGCAAGTAGGTTGTCCTTGCAGGATATCTCCGTTTTCGAGGAGGATAAGTTTGTCGCCAAAGTCCTTCCTTTGTTCATTTATATATGTACTTACGCGCGCAAGAGACCCATGCATGGGTTTGCGTTCGATGAAATTATACGGAAAGAATGCTCCATGCACATCGGTAGTTGCCAGAATGCGCAACGTGATAGTTTCTGTCTTTTTTGCCATGGTTGTAATAGTGACAAAACCCATGAGGGCAAGCAATGTGAAAACTCCTTTCATGTGTGAATTGTGGATAGATTGTGATTATAATAGAAAATCGTTATCTCTATTTCCCTTGATTGATAAGAAACTGTTCTGCGCGTTCAAGGTCGGCAGGGGTGTCAATACCAACGGTTTCAACATCAGTCAATCCGACACGAATGCGGTAGCCGTTTTCCAACCATCTTAACTGTTCGAGACTCTCTGCCAGTTCGAGGGGGGACTGAGGAAGTTGGGTGACTTCTCTGAGCACTTCGCGACGATAGGCATAAAGTCCAAGATGTTTGAGATATGGATAGTGGTTGAGCCACGATTTAGGTTCCTGTCCACGTACGAACGGAATGACAGAACGGCTAAAATACAAGGCGAAGCCCTGTTTGTCGCAAACAATCTTCGGAGAGTTAGGATTTTCCGTAGCTTCCATGGAGTCAAAGCGTTTTCCAAGTGTACCAATTTGCGTTTCCTCACAATCGAAAAGCGACTGTAAGGTTTTGAGCTGTGAAGCATCAACAAACGGTTCGTCGCCCTGAATGTTAATCACGACATCAGCATCTGTGCCTATCTTTTCTGCAGCTTCTTCAATACGGTCGGTACCACTTTTATGGTCAGCTCTTGTCATGATGGCGTGTCCGCCAAAACTTTCTACCACACGAGCGATGCGTTCGTCGTCGGTAGCAACATAAGCCTCGTCGAGCGCCTGTGCTGCCTTTTCATATACATGTTGTACGACTGGGCGTCCACCCAAAAGAGCCAACGGTTTGCCCGGAAACCTTGTAGATGCATATCGGGCTGGGATGATAGCTATGAATTTCATTTTTCTATAGGATTTTTTATTTGTTTTCATTGCAAAGGTACAAAAATATCCTTATGGTGCGTTAATATACGCTAACAAAAATGATAAATACCGATTTTTTTTCATACCTTTGTTCCGATTTATTGCTATTAAAATAAAATCAATGATTATTAGACTGAGATATTTCCTTACGATAACATTAGCGACGGCAGCATTGACACTACCGGCGCAGAAGATAAAAGTCGGTGCGTGTACAACGGCCGATGGTGGCGAATACCAAGGTGAGATGGTTGGCGGAAAGCCAGACGGACGTGGTCGGGCAACCTATAAAAACGGGGACTGGTATGAAGGTCTATACTCCAAAGGCAAACGTCAGGGAAAGGGTACTTATACTTTTTCCGATGGTGAAAAATATGAGGGAGAATGGTTCCAAGATCACCAGCATGGCGTTGGAACGTTCTATTTCCAAAACAATAATAAGTATGTAGGACTCTGGTATATTGACGAACAACAGGGTCATGGTAAGATGTACTACTATAATGGTGACGTCTATGATGGCATGTGGAAACAGGACAAACGCGAAGGAAAAGGTCGTTATACGTTCAAAGACGGCACTTGGTATGAAGGTCTGTGGAAAGACGACATGAAATCAGGAAAAGGTGTTTATCATTGGCCAGACGGCTCGTCTTATGACGGCATGTACGCAAATAATTTACGTGATGGCAAAGGAGTGTTCAGATACTCCAATGGTGACGTTTATGTAGGACAATGGAAAGAAGACACCCCACACGGAAAAGGTATTTATAAATTTCAGAGTGGCGACGTCTATGAAGGTGACTATGTACAGGGCGAACGTACCGGTATAGGCGTCTTCAAATTTGCCAATGGCGACAAATACACAGGAGCCTTTGTGGATGGCGACAAACAAGGCCAGGGCATACTTGTGTGGAAAAACGGGAACGTCTATCAAGGTGAATGGAAAGCCGACAAACCTAATGGATACGGAAAACTGACGATGAAGAACGGCGATGTCTTTGAAGGACAGTTCAAAAACGGAACCATACACGGACAAGGTGTAGCACGTTTTGCAGACGGGTCAAAATTCAAAGGACAGTTTATCAACGGACGAAGAAACGGACCTGCCGTAGAAGAGGATAAAAACGGCAAACGCTTTGAGGGATCCTATGTAGATGACAGACGTGACGGACGTTTTGTAGAAAAGGACGCCAACGGTAATGTTACAGCACAAGGTAACTATACAAGAGGACATCGTGAGGAAGACAAAACAAAATAAGCAACCCTTAAATAAATCAATAGAATTATGATTATCGACGAACTAAAACATCTGAAAGACTATGAGTCGTTGAACCCATTGTTTTCAAAAGTTGTGGAGTTTATCAACCAGCACGACCTCAACACACTTGAGGAAGGCAAACATGAGATAGTGGGTAAAGACCTCTTTGTCAACATCCAGACAGCCAAAGGAAAGACACCCGACGAGGCTGTTATCGAAACCCACAATAAGATGATCGACATACAGATACCGCTCTCTGCTGCTGAAACATACGGATATACTCCCCGTGAAGCACTTCCGGAGGCTGCATATAACGAAGAGAAAGACATTACCAAAATACCCGGACTTGCTGCCGAGAGTTATGTGACAGCTCAGCCCGGATGTTTTGCCATCTTCTTCCCACAGGATGGTCATGCCCCGTGTATTGCAGGTGTAGATGAAATAAAGAAAGCCATTTTTAAAGTTAAAGCCTAATATCATCATGACAACAAATAAAACTACAAAATCCAAAGCCGGAGCAAAGACTGCGGCAAAGAGAACGACACGTAAAAGTGTGAAACAGGAAAACAAGCATATTGGTCTGGTAAAAAATGACTCTTGGCTTGAACCCTACGAGGATGCCATTCGTGGAAGACATGAGCATGCCCTATGGAAAATCGCCCAGTTGACGAGAAACGGGAAAAAGACTCTTTCTGATTTTGCATCAGGACACCTCTATTTCGGACTTCATAAGCTTGCAAAAGGCTGGGTGTTCCGTGAATGGGCACCTAATGCAACAGAAATATACCTCATCGGAGATTTCAACAACTGGCAGGAATCACCCAAATATAAATGCAAACGTATTGAAGGTACAGGAAACTGGGAACTCAAACTCTCGGAAAAGGCCATTAAACATGGAGACCTTTATAAAATGAAAGTCAAATGGAATGGTGGAGAGGGTGAACGCATACCAGCATGGTGTCAACGTGTGGTACAAGACGAACAGACCAAGATTTTCTCAGCACAGGTGTGGAACCCTGAACATCCTTATGTCTTTAAGAAAAAGACCTTTAAGCCTGACATTTCACCATTGCTTATCTATGAATGCCACATTGGAATGGGACAAGATGCCGAAAAGGTTGGCTCTTATCGTGAATTTCAGGAAAACGTATTGCCACGTGTTAAGAAAGATGGATATAATGCCATTCAGGTTATGGCCATCCAGGAACATCCCTACTATGGATCCTTTGGATACCATGTATCATCATTCTTTGCACCTTCAAGTCGTTTCGGAACTCCTGACGAATTAAAGGAAATGATTGATACTGCCCATAAAATGGGTATTGCGGTCATCATAGATGTTGTTCATTCGCACGCTGTGAAAAACGAAGTTGAAGGACTCGGAAATCTTGCAGGAGATCCCAATCAATACTTTTATCCTGGTGAACGTCATGAACATCCAGCATGGGACTCTTTGTGTTTTGACTACGGAAAGGATGACGTCTTACACTTCTTACTCTCCAATTGCAAATATTGGCTGGAAGAATACCATTTCGACGGCTTCCGCTTCGATGGAGTTACGTCTATGCTGTATTACTCTCACGGACTTGGGGAAGCATTTACAGGCTATGGAGATTACTTCAACGGACATGAGGATGACAATGCGATCTGCTATCTGACATTGGCCAACAAACTGATTCACGAAGTTAATCCCAAGGCAATAACGATTGCCGAAGAAGTATCGGGTATGCCAGGACTTGCCGCACGTTTTGAAGACGGTGGGTATGGTTTCGACTACAGAATGGCTATGAATATTCCTGACTATTGGATTAAGACCATTAAGGAAGTAAGGGATGAGGATGTCAACGTTTGTAGCATTTTCTGGGAAGTGAAGAACAGACGACCGGACGAGAAAACCATATCTTATTGTGAAAGCCATGATCAGGCTCTTGTGGGAGATAAAACCATCATCTTCAGACTCATAGATGCCGATATGTATTGGCATTTCAAGAAAGGCGACGAAAACGAAATAGTTCGAAGGGGTATCGCGCTACATAAGATGATTCGACTGGTGACACTTGGAGCTATAAATGGCGGTTACCTCAATTTTATGGGTAACGAGTTCGGACATCCAGAATGGATTGACTTCCCGCGTGAAGGAAATGGATGGTCGTACAAATATGCAAGACGCCAATGGAATCTTGTAGATAACAAAGAACTCTGCTACCACTGGCTTGGTGATTTTGACCGCAGAATGTTGGAAGTGGTCAAGAGCCAACGAAATTTCCAGAACACACCCGTAACAGAAATTTGGCATAATGATGGAGATCAGGTGCTTTGCTTTATGAGAGGCGACCTTGTCTTTGTATTCAATTTCTCTCCAACACACTCCTATACTGACTATGGATTCCTTGTACCTACAGGTTCCTATGAAGTAGTGCTCAACACAGATGCCAAGGAGTTTGGTGGTAATGGATTCGCAGATGACACGATGACTCACATGACCAACTACGATGAACTCTATGTGAAAGACCGCAAAGAGTGGCTCAAGCTCTATCTACCAGCCAGATCAGCTGTGGTGCTCAGAAAACTGTAAGTGGAACAAAGGTAAAACAACCACACCTCTGCATACTTATGAAATACAATATCCGCCGTATTTGGCTGATTCTCTCACTTGTGACCATACTGATGCTTGTCATCGGTATGGTCGCAGGATCTTCTGACGTGAAGCAATATGCAAAACAGATGGAAACCCTGATGAATAAGGGAGATTATGATGCAGCACTTCAAATTGGATGCAAATCAGACAAGACTGATTCACTACTGACAGCCCTTAGAGTTGAAGCGCTTTATCAACAGCATCGATTAGGAGATGAACTGTTTACTTATCCCATTTCCGGGTCAGGTAGGGATATGAAACACTGCGGAGGCGATAAAATGTTATGTGGCTATTTGATAGATTGTCAACTTGACCAATTTGTCAAATTACTTCCAACATACTATCCAATTAACAGCAGTTTGCCCAAACACTACCAAGAAGCCCTCGTTCTATATAAACATCTGCGTGCACAACCGATCATCGTGTTCAATAATCTTGCTATGGAGGCAGATTTTGACGAGATGAAAAATCTTCAGCAAAGATATCCTAAGCAACGCGAATGGCTTATCAATATGCAGACCAACTATAAAGATACCTATTGGTATTATTATTTCTGCGGAAAAGCAATCAATAAATTACAAAACAGATAATCAGACTTTGTAATTCGTCTGCTTCATGTATCATGATTCATTCGGGATGCCCTCGGTTTAATTTGTATTTTGCGTACCCCCGATATTTAACAATTGACTTATTTTACGCGTGTAAAACCTATTGAATCTGAGTTGTTATGAACTTGATGAGGTATTGAAACGTCTTACCTCTTCATTACAAATTAATGGTGTAGGGCGTGCTCACAAAAAAACAATTGGGAGAAACGCTTAACTCGTCTCTCCCAATTTACAGTGGCTAATCTATATATGTGTTTGTGAGATAGATTGCTGTGAACTTATACAATACCCTGACTCATCATAGCTGATGCAACCTTCATGAAGCCTGCAACATTGGCACCCTTCACATAGTTGATGTATCCGTCAGCACCAGTACCGTATTTCACGCAGTTTTCGTGAATATCGTTCATAATACGCTTCAGGTAGTTGTCAACCTCTTCAGCGGTCCAACTCAGACGCTCTGAGTTCTGAGACATTTCAAGACCAGATACTGATACACCACCAGCGTTTGAAGCTTTTCCCGGAGCATAAAGCAACTTGTTGTCTTGGAAAATCTTGATAGCCTCAGGAAGTGAAGGCATGTTTGCACCTTCTGCCACGGCAATTACGCCATTGTCAACAAGAGCCTGTGCCTGTTCGCCGTTAATCTCGTTTTGGGTAGCGCAAGGAAGGGCAATATCAGCCTTCTCATGCCAAGGACGCTCGCCAGCATGATAAACAGCATTGGGATATTCTTCTGCATACTCTTTGATACGACCACGCTCAACATTCTTCAGCTCTTTTACATAAGCCAGCTTTTCAGCGTCAATTCCATCGGGATCGAAGATGTAGCCATCTGAGTCTGACAAGGTGAGTACTGTGGCTCCCAACTGGATGCACTTCTCTGTAGCATACTGAGCCACATTACCAGAACCAGAAATCAGAACCTTCTTGCCTTTCAGCTCGATGCCGCGAGTAGCCAGCATAGAAGTCAGAAAATATACTGTACCGTAACCTGTTGCTTCAGGACGAATCAATGAACCTCCGAAGGGGATACCCTTACCGGTAAGTACACCTTGGAACTGATGGGTGAGCTTCTTGTACTGTCCAAAGAGGTAACCCACTTCACGACCACCAACACCGATGTCACCAGCAGGAACGTCTTCATCAGGACCGATTACTCGATACAGTTCGTTCATGAATGCTTGACAGAAACGCATAACCTCTGCATCGCTCTTGCCACGTGGAGAGAAATCGGAACCACCTTTGGCACCACCCATAGGAAGTGTTGTCAGCGAGTTCTTAAAAGTCTGTTCAAAAGCGAGAAACTTCAGAATTCCCAGATTTACACTCTTGTGGTAACGCAGACCGCCTTTGTACGGACCAATGGCGTTGTTGTGTTGGATGCGATATCCCATGTTGGTCTGAACATTTCCCTTATCGTCAACCCATGTGATGCGGAATTCGTAAACGCGATCGGGCACGCAAAGACGCTCAATCAGATTAGCTTTCTCAAATTCAGGGTGCTTGTTGTACTCTTCCTCAATAGTTGGAAGTACCTGACTTACGGCCTGAATGTACTCAGGCTCATTGGGAAATCTTTGTTTCAGATTTTCTACAACTTGTGCTGCATTCATAATTTTTTCTTTTTTGGTTAAATTATAACGTTTTTTCTACTTCTTTTTTGTTTTCGGTTGCAAAATTACATCAAAAATCTGAAATACCAAACAAATTATCAAAAAATATGCTATATTTCTTTCTTTTTGTAGCAAATATGTATAAAAACATAAAAAAACATTGCTTTTTCGCCTGTTTGGGAGCACAATAAGAAAAAAGCACCATCTTACCTTTGAAAGGTAGATGATGCCTTAGTATTCATATATTGGAGTAAGAAGGTGAAGATTATATCTTTTGGATAGTCAATTCACTTTTTCCTTCCTCTTTGCTTATTGATATGGTACTGTTAGCCTCCAGTTCTCCATCGATGATAAGTTCTGCAATACCATCATCTATATAGTTCTGAATCGCACGTTTCAATGGACGCGCACCAAATTGCACATCATAGCCGCGTTCTGCAACAAAAGCCTTGGCTTCGTCGGTTATCTGCACTTGATAGCCGAGTGCTTCCATACGTTTGAAAAGTCCGCGTAGTTCGATGTCGATGATTTTCTTAATAGCCTCTAAATCCAACTGCTCAAAGGTGATAATCTCGTCCATGCGGTTCAGAAACTCTGGTGAGAACTGTTTAGACAATGCTTTCTGCACAATACTGCGCGCATGTTCCTTATCCTGGTCATTGAGCATGAATGAACTGTTTCCTGCTGTGTTAAAGCCTACACCCCGACCGAAATCCTTCAGTTGGCGTGTACCTGCATTAGAGGTCATAATGATAACCGTATTGCGGAAATCCACAAAGCGTCCGTTACCATCAGTCAGACGACCTTCGTCGAGAACTTGAAGCAAGAGGTTGAAAACGTTACTATGTGCCTTTTCAATCTCATCAAGTAGTACGATGGAGTAGGGACGACGACGAACGCGTTCGGTCAACTGACCACCTTCCTCGTAACCAACGTAACCTGGAGGTGCACCAACCAGTCTGGACACGTTGAACGATTCGGTATATTCACTCATGTCAACACGAATGAGCGCATCACTACTGCCGAACATAAATTCTGCGAGTTTCTTCGCCAGATAGGTTTTACCTACTCCCGTAGGACCAATGAACATGAATACGCCGATAGGATGGTTAGGTTCTTTCAGTCCCACCCGGTTGCGCATGATTGCTTTTACCATCTTATCGATGGCTTTGTCTTGTGCCACAACCTCTTCCTGCAGTTTCAGGTTCATGCCTTTCAATCGGATACCTTCGGCTTGCGCTAAGCGTTGTACAGGAACACCAGTCATGATCGAAACAACGTCTTGTACATCCTTAAGACTGACATTCTGGCGGTCTATGTCTTCACCATTCTGCCAATTAGTATTAAGGGCATCCAGTTCCTGTTGGAGTTGCGCTTCTCGATCACGATGACTGGCAGCCAATTCGTAATTCTGGTTTTTCACCGCTTGGCGTTTCTTTTCGCTTGCCTCCTTGAGTTGTTTTTCCTTTTCGATGATTTCTGCCGGAACTTGTGTGTTTGTCAAGTGCAGACGTGCCCCGACTTCATCCATTACATCAATGGCTTTATCCGGTTGTTGTCTGTCGCTGATGTATCGCTCCGTGAGACTAACGCATGCAGCAAGAGCCTCATCGGTATAGTTCACGTGATGATGCTTCTCGTAGTGATGCTTGATATTGTGAAGTATCTGAAGCGTCTCTGCGGGAGTATTCTGCTCTACTATGACTTTTTGGAATCGGCGTTCCAAAGCTCCATCCTTTTCGATGGAATTTCTATATTCGTCAAGTGTGGTAGCTCCGATACATTGTATCACACCACGTGCCAATGCTGGTTTGAGAATATTGGCAGCATCCATAGAGCCTGGTGTTGAACCAGCGCCTATGAGGGTATGGATTTCATCAATGAAGATGATGACATCATCATTCTGTTCGAGTTCCTTAATGAGCTGCCGTATGCGTTCTTCAAACTGTCCACGATATTTCGTACCAGCAACAACCCCTGTAAGATCGAGCGTTAATACACGTTTACCAAACAATAAAGGAGGGCATTTCTTGTTGGCGATGGCTTGTGCCAATCCTTCCACAATAGCGCTCTTTCCTACGCCAGGTTCACCAATCAGAATAGGGTTATTCTTCTTTCTGCGTCCCAGAATTTCCATGACCCGCATCATCTCTTTCTCTCGTCCCACAACCTCATCAAGTTTGTTGTTTCGAGCCTGAAGAGTCAGATCGGTTGAGAAATTATCGAGCATGGGAGTTTTCGATTTCTGTTTGTCTTGTTGTGTAGTGGTAGTATTTCCATTGCTTTGGTTAGAAGAATTAGCTTTTTTCTGCTCTTCTTCGAATTCTTCCTCAGGAAGTCCTACACCATTTGTGACATGGAGTAAAGAACGTATTTCTTCGTAGTTCATGTTGTTGGATTCCAAAATTTGTTTTGCACCATTGTTTGCCGCATCGTGCATGATGGCAAGCAACAGATGTTCTTCTTCCACTTGTTGACTGTGACCGAAACGTGCTTCAAGAACGGCCAGTTTCAAAATATTGTTAGCTTGTGGAGTGAGAATGATGTCAGACTGTTCTTCACTTATGGCAACTTTCTCGTTACGGGCAAGTTCCTCAAGTTTTTCCTTGACCGATTGACTGTCGATGCCGAGGCGATGAAACAGACTGTTGGTAGTGCTTTCGCGTAGGCGCATCATTCCCAGCAACAGGTGTTCTGGAGCCACACAACGGTTTGCGAGCCGTATGGCTTCTTCTCGCGAGTATGCGAGTATTTCTGATATCTTTTCTGAAAACTGATTTGTCATAACTGAAAACATGATTGCAAATAACGTGCCAACGATAACCTACACACAGTTTGTGGCAAATTCAGACATCCCTTTCTTATTATTAAAATTTATATAGTTTGGAGAGATGTTTTTTGTCCATGTGTTAACTGCCGAAATACAAATCCAGCTCGTGTATGGCTTGTTGGTTTTTATTGTCTAAGTCACGGATAATGCATCCGTGTTCGAGTAGAGCTATTCGTGTAGAAATATCTACTGTGTGCTGAAGATTGTGGCTTGAGATCAGTAGGGTTGCCTTGGTCTGTGCCACATAGTCAGTCAGTAAGTGTTTGAGTAGTGTCTGACTGCTCGGATCAAGGAAATTGAAGGGTTCGTCGAGGATGACGATGCTGGGACGTCTATATAGGGCAGATATAATACCCACCTTCTGCTTGTTACCAGCCGATAGGTTGCGGATTAGTTTCTTCTGTCCAAAAATCTCTCCTGCAGCAAAGTCAGTAAAATCTTCCATACGCTTCTCAGATTGTTCTTTGGTCATTCCTGACACTTTTCCCAAAAAGGCGAAATATTCTTCTGGCGTAAGAAAGTCTATCAGGAATCCCTCATCGATATAAGCGCCAACATGTTGTTTCCAATCTTCATTCTCACTGGGGTTAATGCCATCAATAGTGACAAAGCCGGAATCCGCTTTGAGCAAATCGAGCATGAGTCGGAATAGGGTAGTCTTACCTGCACCATTGTTGCCAACGAGGCCGAGAATCTCTCCATCTGTTATTTCAAAGTATTCGATGGAAGAAGCTACTGTAGTTCCGAAATTCTTCTGAAGATTGTTTATGGTAATCATTGTTGATTTCTATTGGTTTTATCCTTGACTGTTATTTGTATTTTCGCTGCGCACAGCGTGTGCAACTTATTGAGAATGCAGCACACCGCATGATAACGTGTGGTGTGCTGCATGATTTGTTTATACTAATCCGCGTCCGTGGCAGTTTTTGAATTTCTTACCCGAACCGCAAGGACATGGGTCGTTACGTCCTGGCATTTTTTCCTTGACGATAGGAGTACGTGGCTGTTGTGCACGTGTGTCGTGAGCGGCTGCCGCACGCATGTTAGGATCGCTCATCTGCTCCTGCTCAACGGTTGGTTTGTTTTCCGTGTATTGCTGGCGTGGACGTTGAGCTGGTTCTGGACCAGCCTCTTCCACTTGCTGCATTTCCGGAATAGTGGTGCGCATGAGTACAGAGACGATGCGATTGTTCATATCGTTAATCATGTTATCCCATACCTTTGCACTTTCCAACTTGAAGATGAGCAAGGGGTCTTTCTGTTCGTATGAAGCATTCTGTACCGAGTGACGAAGTTCGTCGAGTGCACGGAGGTTTTCTTTCCATGCCTCATCGATGACGTGGAGCAACATTTGTTTTTCAAACTGCTTGACAATAGACTTCGATTTTGTTTCGTATGCTTCCTTTAGGTTGCAAGGAATCTGATAGAGTCGTCGTCCGTCAGTCAAAGGAACTGCTATTCTGTCAAAACGGTCACCTTGTTCGGTATAGACTTTCTCTATGACAGGTTGAGCAATCTCACAGATGTGTTCTGTCTTACGCTCAAAGGCTTCCATCACTTTCTTGTAGGAGTTTTCTTCCAGTTCTTCAAGATGTCCAGACTGCAGTTGTTCTTCGGTGAAAGGCACTTCCATGGCAAACAAACGAATGAAGGCTTCACGGCATCCTTCATAGTCGTTTTGCTCGATAGTAGTAGCAACACGGTCCCAAAGCATATTGGCAATATCCATTCCGATACGTTCTCCCATCAAGGCATGGCGACGTTTCTCATAGATTACGGTACGTTGACGGTTCATGACGTCATCATATTCCAAAAGACGTTTACGGATACCAAAGTTGTTTTCCTCTACCTTACGCTGTGCACGTTCAATCTGCTTGCTCATCATCGGACTCTCGATGCGTTCGCCTTCCTTGAAACCTAAGCGGTCCATAACAGAGGCAATACGTTCAGAACCAAACAGACGCATGAGCTTATCTTCAAGAGATACATAGAATACTGATGAACCTGGGTCTCCCTGACGTCCAGCACGTCCACGCAACTGACGGTCAACCCGTCGGCTTTCATGACGCTCAGTACCAATGATTGCCAGACCTCCTGCAGCTTTCACTTCTGCAGTCAGTTTGATGTCGGTACCACGTCCAGCCATGTTGGTTGCAATAGTCACGGCACCAAGCATACGTTCTTCTACGTGTTTATTACCTTCTTCATCAACAATCTCTACACGTCCCAAATTACTGCGTCCTGCCTCTGCCACAATGTCAGCCTCCTTATGGTGGAGCTTGGCATTCAGGACTTGATGAGGAATCTTTCGCATATTGAGCATTTTAGAGAGCAATTCAGAGATTTCAACGGAGGTTGTACCTACAAGTACAGGGCGTCCGCTATTGCGCATTTCCTCAATTTCCTCAATGACAGCATTGTATTTCTCGCGTGCGGTTTTATAGATTCTGTCGTCCATATCCTTACGGATAACAGGACGGTTTGTTGGAATTTCAACAACATCGAGTTTGTAGATGTCCCAAAACTCACCTGCCTCGGTAGAAGCAGTACCTGTCATACCTGCGAGTTTATGGTACATACGAAAATAGTTTTGGAGTGTAATGGTGGCGAAGGTCTGTGTTGCAGCTTCCACTTTCACATGTTCCTTGGCTTCCACAGCCTGATGCAATCCATCGCTCCAACGGCGTCCTTCCATGATACGTCCGGTTTGCTCATCGACAATCTTCACTTCACCGTCAATCACAACATACTCATCATCTTTATTAAACATGGTGTATGCTTTGAGCAACTGCTGCAAGGTGTGTACGCGTTCGCTTTGGATAGCGTAATGGCTGAGCAACTCATCTTTCTTGGTCACGCGCTCTTCCTCAGAAAGGCTGCTATCTGCTTCAAGAGCCGACAGCTGTCCGGCGATATCGGGCAATACAAAGAGTTCTGAGTCATTCACCTGTTGGGCTAACCATGCCGTTCCTTTGTCGGTTAAGTCACATGAGTTCAGCTTTTCATCAACTACAAAGTACAGAGGTTCAACTGCTTCTGGCATGCGTCGGTTGTTGTTCTCCATGTAGGTATTCTCAGTATTCTGAAGTCCGGTTTTAATACCCTCTTCAGAGAGGAATTTGATGAGCGGTTTGTTTTTAGGGAGCGACTTGAACGAACGGAACAAGGCAAGGAAACCCTCTTCTGTGAGCTTCTTGTCACCTTTTGCTTGTCCTTCGCTGATTTTCTGCTTAGCCTCTGCCAAGTATTGTGTAGCAAGTTGACGCTGTACAGCCACGATTTTTTCTACGAGAGGCTGATATTCCTCAAACATCTGGTCGTCACCTTTAGGAACAGGACCAGAGATGATCAGAGGAGTACGTGCATCATCAATCAACACGCTATCTACCTCATCGACGATGGCATAGTTGTGTGCGCGCTGGACGAGGTCCTGTGGTGAGGTGGCCATATTATCACGCAGATAGTCGAAACCAAATTCGTTGTTGGTACCGAAAGTAATGTCACACTGGTAAGCACGACGTCTTGCATCTGAGTTAGGCTGATGCTTGTCGATACAATCTACAGAAAGACCATGGAACATGTAAAGCGGTCCCATCCATTCAGAGTCACGCTTAGCTAGATAATCGTTGACAGTTACCACATGGACACCGTTTCCTGTCAGGGCATTAAGGAATACAGGAAGAGTGGCTACGAGGGTTTTACCTTCACCAGTTGCCATTTCGGCAATTTTTCCCTGATGGAGCACAGTACCACCAAACAGCTGTACATCATAGTGTACCATTTCCCATTTAAGGTCGTTTCCTCCTGCGGTCCAATGGTTGTGATAAATAGCTTTATCTCCGTCAATGGTAATAAAGTCTTTTCTTGGATCTGATGCCAGTTCGCGGTCGAAATCGGTTGCAGTAACAATTGTTTCTTCGTTTTCGGCAAATCGGCGTGCAGTTTCCTTGACGATGCTGAAAGCCTCAGGCATCGCTTCGTCAAGCTGTTTTTCAAAGATGTCGAGAACTTCTTTCTCCAGTTTGTCGATTTTGGCAAAGATGTCGGCACGTTCATCAATAGGTGTTTCTTCGATGGTATCTTTAAGTCTCTTGATTTCTGCTTTTTGTTCTTTGGCAGATTCCTGTATGCGTTTTTGTATGTCGCGAGTGCGTTGACGTAACTGGTCGTTGTCCAATTTCTGTATTTCAGGATATACGGCTTTAACCTTTTCCACCAACGGCTGGATGAGTTTCATATCTCTCGTCGATTTATTACCGAAGAGTGATGTCAATATTTTCGTTAAGTTCATATTTGTTTTGTTTCTTTTTCTTTGATTACTATTATTATTTTACGTAAAAACGCTTGCAAAGTTACTAATAATATTCCGTAAAGTTGCAAGTTAACTGATATTTATTGTCCGTCGTCTTTAGAAAAGAGGGACTGCCGAACAGGCATTAGGAGCCCTGATGCGTATGGAACGGGCTATTGTTGGAGCAATTCTGTCGGCTGTGACAGGTGTCTGTACGCGTTCGCTCCGGACACCGTCTCCGTAAATAATAATAGGGAAAGGAATGTTGTAAGCGCGTGATGTTGACTTTTCCAAGGTTTCCTCGTTAACGAGTTGCCAACCTGGAGTGATGTCAATAATCAAGTCACCGCATTTTTCTATATTAAATCCGTTGCGGATAGGTTCAAGCTGATGATTATCGCTTGTTAGCAACTGATTAGCAGTATAGACGTTACGTATTCCGGAAATTTGAAGGAGAAATTCCTGCGAACGCTCCATCAAGTCTCCGAGATTGATATTCTTTTGTCTTAAAGTCTGACGATTGAAGAATAGCTGATTATGGTAGCAATATTCTATGTATTGTGCTTGTCCGAAGATTGCACCAAGATACATGTTGAGAAGATTTGCCGTTCGGTTGATATAGAAATTTCCTGTTGGGATTCGGAAGCGTGCATTAGTAGCATGATCATCTTCTGTTTCCTCCCGATAGGCTGTTCCTGAAATCACAAATAGGATGCGGTCTCTATTGAGATGTCCTTCTATTCCTTTAATGAGGGTTGAAATATTCTCATCGAGTTTTACATACGACTCCATCGTGCGACCAGCCTCATAGGTGAGGTTGATCAGGTCGGGTTTATCATCAATACCGATTCCTGCCTGTTTGACACATTCCAACGCTGCAGTTGTAATTCCTGCATTGACGTCTGTTCCTGGCGCATATAGTCTGGAATAACCGGAAATCCATTTGTCGTAAGGCTGATAATACGTGGTGGATGTCCATTGGTTGTTATTGACCCACAATACTCCATCAGCTGCATGTCCGGCAGAAAGGATGGCTGCATCGGCAGTTGCTGCAAACGAATAGACCTTTCCGATACCATTGGTTGCAATCTTTAATTCATCTCCCAAAGTGGAAGTCCCTAGATGGTTAGGTGAATATCCAACCTTAGTATCGCGCACACATTGTTGTGGACGTAGGGTTTCTTTGTCGAGCCATTCAAAAGCTGTTATTCCATGATAGTAGGGTGATGTTCCGGTCTGGACAGAGGCAATGGCTGATGCGCGGTCAACAGGTGAGAAATTGTACGCTCCATTCGTAAACACCATTCCGTGCTTCAACAATCTGTTGAATCCGTCTGGGCCATAAAGAGGAGCGTATGTTTCCAGAAAGTCAGTACGCAGTTGGTCTATTTGAATATTGACCACCAGTCTAGGAGCCTGTGCTATAAGTTGTGCTTGTGCTTCTGCTGTAAGCCCAAGCAAACTCATGAGTGTGATGTAGATATATCTATTCTTCATTTTGCAGGTTTCTGCTGCCTTTGTTCTGGCACTTTATTATTATTTTTATATGTACGATACTTTGTAACAGCAAACATAATGCCAAACTCCAGATGCCTTCTGCATAATCCTGCCAAATTCCTCCAATAAGGAAGAATATAACAAGGACTAAGGCTATGTTCCAATAGATTGTTTTCTTTCCTCGAACAACCTTATAAAGAAAAAAAAGTGGGATAGGGTTGAAGAGCAGGATCTGCAGATTCAGGGTGGTCGTAGGATGCACAGAGAAAAGCATCACAAAGAGCAACAGTCCGATGATTGACTGTATGGCGACCAACAGTATGTCCCAAGCTAACAGAATCTTATGTACTCGGCATTGAACAACAAATAGAGCTAACGCCAATATGCTGATGATGATAGCGCAAGCTGTTGGCGATAATGGAAACTCAGACTTTAACAGCTGAACACCAGCCGGAACAGCCACTCTTCGTTCTTTCACCAACGGACGATATTCGCCATTAGCGAAGATGCGTGCATGGTCAAAATCATACATGAGATTATTAGGCAAAAATTCTTGTTGCCTTTGGTCTGTCTTTATGTCAGAACGGATTCCCAACAGCATGTCATTGCCAAAAGCAGCCCATGGGTGACGTTTTGTCATCTCATGAATCATTTCACGATAGGTTGGCTGATAATTATCCCGTGGCTCATATATGAGCTTTCCGGAAATACATTGTTCTATAATATCGCGTGCCTTCGTAGTACAGTTGCTATAAAAGTAATTATAACGATAGATACGGTTTCCGTCCTGAAGATTATCTGCAAGTGCATTTTTCAAGCGTAGCTTCTCTTCGGTAGTAAGATTGAGAACCTGTTCGGTAACCATGCTTCCAAAGCGTCGGTATTCATCTTTAAATAAAGTATAGGGGTAAGCTCCTAATTCGTAGTCGGTCCATCCTAATACAAATCTTCCTATAAAGAAAGGCTTTCTGAAGTCAAAGACACCGTAATTGAAAGCGACATCAATGCCTTTAGGCCACAATTCATGATAGCGAATTGCAGTATGTCCGTAAAGACTGTATATTTCGTCGTGAGGCTGACAAGTTAGGAGACTGATTTCTACAGAATCCATTCGCTGGGCAAACAAGTCGGGCTGGCCTGTTGCGTTCGTATCCGACGCTTTTTCTTTGTTTTCATCTTCCACAGCAACAGTTCCGCTATTGCTTCCAACGGGGGCATAAGGTTGTGCCCATACTGCTTGCGACAATACCAGCGAGAGTGTTAAAAGTCCCCCTTTAAGAGCATTAAAAATGTTTTCTAAATGTTTCACGATGCAAAATTAACCTATATTTTCCACTTATCGTGCTTTTATTTCGTTTTTTTTCGATAATTTTGCAAGCCGTAATCGAAAAGATAAACAAAACAAATAGATGAAGAAGCTTTTTATAAATGGCATACTCCTTTTTGCCAGTGCCCTGACTGTTAGCGCTCAGAGTGGCACCAACTCGCCTTACAGCCAATATGGCCTCGGTATTTTGTCAGAACAGTCACAAGGGTTTAATCGTGGCATGAATGGTCTTGGCCTTGGCTTCCGCTACGGAAATCAGGTGAATACGCTCAACCCTGCATCGTATTCTGCAGCCGACTCCCTAACTATGATTTTTGACGTGGGGCTTTCCGGACAAATTACAAATTTTAAGGAAGGTAACACGAAGGTGAATGCCAAGAATGCTGATTTTGAATATGCAGTGGCTATGTTCCGTGCAATGCCCAGTTTGGGTATTAGTTTCGGTATCGTACCGTTCACCAATGTAGGTTATTCCTATTCGCGCACCGATGTTGCCAGTTCTTCACTCTATAGTATAGAGACCCATAGCGGTAACGGCGGATTGCGTGAAGTATATGTCGGTGCCGGTTGGGAACCTGTTAAAGGATTTTCTGTCGGTGTCAACGCTGGCTATCTCTGGGGAAATACAGAGCGCAGCATTACCAACACCACCAACCAGTCTGCAGCCAATACCCTGAGCCGTATTTATTCAACAAGCGTCAATACCTACAAACTCGATTTTGGAGCGCAGTACCAACAGGCTTTAGGTAAGAAAGATGTACTGACCATTGGTGCAACATTCGGATTAGGTCATAAAATGGGAGGCGAGGCACAGCTGATCAATACCAATACCGATACCCAGAATAGTGTAATGACGTCAGACACGGCGACTATAGACGATGCTTTCAAGCTCCCAATGACATTGGGTCTTGGTTTTGCATGGTGTCACAACAAAACGCTCACAGTTGGTGCGGATTATTCTTTCCAGCGTTGGTCAAACATCGATTATCCTAAATACGAAAACAACAAATATCAACTTGTAAGCGGATTGCTCAACAACCGCCACAAGATGACAGTTGGACTTGATTGGATTCCAAGTGCATCCAACTGGACTTCCTTGAGTCTTAAGAATCTTCTTACGCACACCCACTATCGTTTTGGCGTATCTTACGCCACACCTTATTATAAAGTAAACGGACAAGATGGACCGAAAGAACTCAGCGTGAGTGCAGGTATGGGCATCCCATTGGTCAACAAATGGGGTAACCGTTCTGTTCTCAACATTAGTGTCCAATGGGCAAGACAGTCAGCCACCAATATGATAACAGAAAATACCTTCCGCATCAATCTTGGCATTACCTTCAATGAGAAATGGTTTGCTAAGTGGAAAGTAGAATAAGTCTGTCTTAGGACATATAATAAACAAACAACACTTGTAAATTGATACTTAAGCGAAAATACCATTCTTCCAACATCTGGGCGGGCACTATGCTTGCCCTGCTGTTGTCTGTGGGGGCAGGGTCCTGCCAAAAGCCAAAAGACCATACTGCACCTGCTGTGCGTGACCGTGACTCTGTCTCGATGATGACAAGTTATGGTATCAACACCCTCATCAGCGACTCTGGTGTCATCAAATACCGCATCGTTACTGAACGGTGGGATGTCAATACCGTGAAGAACCCCAGTCGTTGGACTTTTGAAAAGGGCATTTTCCTTGAACAGTTTGATGAGAAGTTTCATGTAGAAGGTTATATACAGGCCGATACTGCGTGGTATTATGATCAAAAGAAATTGTGGGAACTGCGTGGAAGAGTGCGCATACGTAATGTAAACGGACTTATATTCAGAAGCGAAGAACTGTTCTGGGACGGTATTGCCCATGAATTCTATTCCCATAAATTTTCCAAGGTTATCACGCCCGAACGCGAAATGCAAGGCACGTATTTTCGGAGTGACGAACGCATGCAACGTTATGAAGTCACCAATAGTGTCGGTTCCTTCCTGGAGTCGGATATGAGTGGTGAAAGCGAGAACACTGCTCCCGACAAGCAGAAGACTGCCACACTTTCCGATACTGCCACTACACAACAGTCACAACGCCAACCGGCTGTCAGGCGTGCCGCAACGACCAAAACATCACAACCATGACAAATCTTATAGTAGGTATCATCATTACCATGATATTTTCAGCCTTCTTTTCAGGCATGGAAATAGCTTTCGTCTCCAGTAACAGACTTAGAGCGGAGATGGAACGGGAGAAAAACGGACTGGCAGACAAGGCCATTTCCTTCTTTTACCGCCACCCCAACGACTTTGTGAGCACCATGCTAGTGGGCAACAATATCGCTCTGGTAGTATATGGTATTCTCTTTGCAGCAATATTCGACAACACCTTGTTTGCCTCACTTAATGACGGAAGTCGTGTCACGGCCGACACGCTGTTATCCACAGTCATTGTGCTCTTTACAGGAGAATTCCTGCCCAAGACGATATTCAAGGCGAGTCCCAATACGATGCTGCGATTCTTTGCTGTTCCTACCATGGCGTGCTACGTCACACTCTTTCCCATCTCGCGTTTTGCCACAGTACTATCAAAAGGTCTGCTGCGGTTGTCAGGACAGAAGATCGACAACGATAGTGCCGACAAGGCATTTACAAAAGTAGATTTGGACTATCTCGTACAGACCAGCATAGACAATGCTCCTGACGAACAACAGATTGAAGAGGTCAAGATCTTCCATAATGCACTCGACTTCTCTGATACCAAGGTACGCGACTGTATGGTTCCCCGCACAGAGATAGAATCGGTGGATATAGAGAAGGCATCGATGGACCAGCTGAAAAGCAGATTCATAGAAAGTGGTCACTCCAAGATTGTGGTCTATCGTGAAGATATTGACCACGTCATCGGTTATGTCCATTCATCAGATCTTTTCAGAATAGGCGCTAAAATCGTGGGCGAAGACCCGATTCCAAGTAGCATGATCCGCGAAATGCCTTATGTTCCGGAAACGATGGCAGCAAGCAAACTGATGCACACATTCCTTCAAGAAAAGAAATCATTGGCAGTGGTCATCGATGAATTCGGTGGCACCAGTGGCCTTGTGTCGCTTGAAGACATTGTTGAGGAAATCTTCGGTGATATTGAAGACGAGCATGACAACATGCACTATGTGGCAAAACAGTTGGGTGAAGGCGAATATATGCTTTCTGCCCGACTGGAAATAGAAAAGGTCAACGAGATGTTCTCCCTCGACCTGCCCGAAAGCGACGACTATATGACAGTCGGAGGCCTCATTCTTCATGAATATCAAAGTTTTCCGAAACTCAATGAAGTGGTCAAAATCGGGCATTTTGAATTCAAGATAGTAAAAAATACCATGACAAAGATAGAACTTGTAAGGTTGAAAGTAGAAGAATAACGATTCTAAACTACACTTTTTTGTGATTATCTTTCGTTTAATGACTATTTTTTACTAACTTTGTACGCTAAAAGCGGAAACATGACCCACAAGTTGCACATCTTTGCCTATACTGACAGCATGGCAGAAAAAGACAAGTGGAACATGTCAATGAAAAACTTAGAGCAATAACAAAAAAATAAAATAATTAAAAAACAATGGCAGTAATTGGAAAAATCAGAAGCTGGGGACCTGTCCTCGCCACCGTGATTGGATTGGCCCTCTTTGCTTTTATCGCCGAAGAAATGTTTCGCTCTTGCGAAGCAACAAACAACGAGAAACGTCAACAAGTCGGCGAAGTGTTAGGTAAGAAAGTGTCCGTTCAGGACTTTCAGGCAATGGTCGACGAGTATCAGGAAGTAATCAAGATGACCCAAGGTCGCGAAAGCCTTTCTGACGATGAACTCAATCAGCTGAAAGACCAGATCTGGCAGGAAGTGGTCAATACCACCATCCTGGAGAAAGAGGCCAACGAATTAGGTCTGACCGTTACCGATGCAGAACTTCAGAATATCCTGAAGGCCGGTACCAACCCCATGTTGGCTCAGACTCCTTTCATCAACCAGCAGACAGGACGTTTTGACGTAACCCAGCTCACCAAATTCCTTGATGAGTATAAGAAAATGCAGTCACAGCCACAACAGCAACAGGTTGCAGAGCAGTACAAGAAGATCTACGACTATTGGAAATTCATCGAGAAGCAGCTGCGTCAGCAGACGCTGATGATGAAATACCAGAGCCTCCTGGGTCATTGCCTGCTGTCTAACCCTGTTTCAGCAAAGATGGCTTTCGATGATAACAATATTGAAAGCAACATCACCTTGGCTGCTATCCCATACACCTCTATCAAAGACAACGAGGTGAAGATTGCCGACAGCGATCTGAAGGCTAAGTATGACGAGATGAAGGAAATGTTCAAACAGACCGTTGAAAGCCGCGACATCAAGTATGTTGACTTCCAGGTTCTCCCTTCAAAGACTGACCGTGCTGCGCTGAACAAGACCATGAGCGAAGCCAAGCTGAAACTTGAAAGCGGAATGACTCCTTCTGAAGTTGTTCGCAAAGCTCGGTCACAGGTTGCCTACACAGGCATTGCAGCCACCAAGCGTGCATTCCCAGCTGATGTAGCTGCCAAACTTGACTCTATGGCTGTAGGTCAGACCTCTTCTGTTTTCGAAACAAGCTATGACAACACCTTGAACGTCATCAAGCTCATCGCTAAAGTAGAACAGCCAGACTCTATCGAGTTCCGCATGATTCAGGTAGGCGACGAAACAGCTGAAGCTGCAAAGCGTGCAGACAGCGTTTATACAGCCTTGAAGGGTAATGCTGATTTTGAAGCCCTCGCTAAGAAATATGGTCAGACTGGTCAGAAGACATGGATGACTTCTGCCATGTACGAAAGTGCACAGACGCTCGATGCTGATACGAAGGCATACATCGCAGCCCTCAACAACACTGCTGTTGGCGAGGTAGTGAAGCTCAGTCTCTCACAGGCTAATATGGTACTTCAAGTGACCAACCGCAAGGCGATGACCACAAAATATGATGTTGCCATCATCAAGCACACTATTGATTTCTCTAAGGAAACCTACAACCAGGCATACAACAAGTTCAGCCAGTTTGTCAGTGAAAACAAAACACTGGAGGGACTGGAGAAGAATGCTCAGAAATTTGGTTTCAAAGTGATGGAGCGTCAGGATATGGTCAATTCAGAGCACTATGTGGCAGGCGTACGCTCAACACGTGAAGCTATGAAATGGGTATTTGATGCTAAGCCAGGCGATGTTTCACCACTCTACGAATGTGGAAACAACGACCACATGATGGTTATTGCGCTGACCAAGATTCACCGTGTAGGCTATCGTAGCCTTGACGACGTGAAAGACATGGTACGTCAGGAAGTCATCCGCGATAAGAAGTTTGAAGTTGCCGCTGCTAAGTTGAATGGTGTTAAATCCATTGCCGCTGCCAAGCAGAAGGGTGCTGTCATCAGCAATGTTGACCAGATCACATTCTCTGCTCCTGCATTCGTACAGAGCACAGGTGCCAGCGAGCCCGCTTTGAGTGGTGCAGTTTCAGCTGTTAAGCAGGGACAGATGTGTCAGGCTCCTGTCAAGGGCAATGGTGGTGCTTACATCTTCCAAGTGACTAAGCGCAGTCTGCAGGCAGGTGCTAAGTTTGACGTGAAGCAGCAGATGGCGATGCTTCAGCAGATGGCAATGCGTGCAGCAGGACGTTACATGCAGGAACTCAACCAGAAGGCTGAAGTAGTTGACAACCGCTACCTCTTCTTCTAAAAGTAGAAACTGGAAGATAATATTTAAGCCCCATACCTTGAAGGTGTGGGGCTTATTTTTTTGTAATCGATGTGTGGCAGGATCAAGCGAAATGTTTGTGTGGCATATCCCGAAACACTACCGATGTCAGACGGTTATTTCTCCACGGATGCTTTGCCGCATGTAATATCTTACCGTTTCCGGATCATCAAAAATCGATTGCAGATACATCAGTTTGGTCACCGCATTTTCCACTGTTGAATCGTAGCCGCTGATGACCCCCGCTTCTTGTAACTGATACCCCGTGTCGTATCGGCCCATTTCTACTGCACCTTGAATACACTGGCTGATGTTGATCACCACTTTACCGTTGTGCGTAGCCTCTTTCAGCGCGTGCATCACCCAAGGTCGTTGTGGGGCATTGCCCGAACCGAAGGTACGCATGACGATACTCTTCAGATTTGGTGTGGCAATCACGTGGCGCACCAAGTCTTCGCGTATGCCGGGAAAGAGCGAGAATATAATCACATTATTGTCGAGCTTGAAATGCGGGATCATCGGTTTGTCCCAATCCGGTTTGAGCATCCTTTCCGTATGGTAGGTGATATTAATTCCTGCATCCACAAGATGAGGATAGTTGAACGACTCGAAAGCATTAAACTCCTCAGCACTTTGCTTCGTTGTCCTGTTGCCTCGTAGCAGGCGTCCATTGAAATAAATGCCAACCTCAGGGACGAGCGCATGACCCTCATGGTCTTTCGCTGCAGCAATCTCTATCGAGGTGATGAGATTCTCCTTTCCGTCCGTTCTCAACATCCCGATGGGCAGCTGCGACCCTGTGATGATGACCGCCTTGGTGAGGTTTTCCAGCAGATAGGATAGGGCAGAGGCAGTATATGCCATGGTGTCAGTACCGTGAAGCACGACAAATCCATCGTATGCGTCATAGTGACTGGCGATGATGTGACTCAGTTCAGTCCATCGGGCAGGCGTCATGTCGCTGGAGTCGATAGGAGGCTCAAACTGTATGGTATCAATCTTCGTGTCAAACTGTTTGAGTTCTGGCACATTGTAGAGCAGGTGCTCAAAATCGAAAGGTTCCAAAGCGCCTGTGTGTGGATTTCGGTTCATACCGATTGTTCCACCTGTGTAAATGAGTAGGATTTTGCTTTGCATCTTGCTGAAAATGTTTATAGACCGCTGCGAAGTTACAAATAAAAAGTGAAACTCCAAAGAAATTAGCCGATATTAGGGTTAGGAAGTTACACTTTGTTTAAAATCGAAGAAAAAACGGCGTTAAGTTTTCTTTTTTCCATTATTATTTCGTAATTTTGCATTTACTAAAAACATAACGCTACTTACAAAAAAAGGACGACACCGATGATTGATTCGCTCACCTATTATATATATGGCCTGTGTACCATGTTTTATTCTATGATGGCATGGATGTTTTGGCGCAAAGGAAGCGATATGCTCTCACGGCTGTTTTCCATCCTCATGATTATCACCTGTGCAGAGAGTTTCAAGGACCTTTTCCTCTACATAGAAAACCAGAACATAGTGAACGATGGTCTGTGGAACGAACTCACAGCCATGGACATGGTGGTGATACCGATCTATAATTTCATCCTCAAGGAACTTGTTAAGCCCGGATGGCTTACTTGGAAGAAAGTCATACTCCATGAGACCGTTTTTATTGTCCTCATCGCAGTACTGTTTATAACCAATGCACCTATTTGGTTTCACTGCCTTGTAGGGTGGGGCGCCATCTATGGTATCGGCACACTTGTCGTAACCTTGATGCTCATTTCCGACTACCATCGCCAGTTGAAAGACCGCTTCTCCTATCAGGAAAATATCAATCTCAACTGGTTGCAAGGCGTATTGTTCAGCTTCTTCTTTATCCTCATCGTATGGACCATAGCCTCTTTACGGCGCACAGCGTATGCTGACGACCTATACATGATATGCTCGCTGGCATTATGGATGGTATTGAGCTATTTTCTGTATCGCCACGAATCTGTCATAGACGAACTCGTCAATACTGAAACCATCGACGAACCACAAGATGAAAGCGATATGGAGCAGAGTACAATAGCCACTATCGTGCAACGGTTGTTCTATCAGGAACAAATCTACCTCAACCCCAAACTTAAACTTTCAGATGTTGCCACGCTGGTTGGTACCAACCGTACCTATCTCAGCAGATATTTCAACCAGGAAAACGGTCAGACCTTCTATGATTATGTCAACAAACTACGCATCAGTCATGCCGAACATCTGCTCCGCACCACATCTGATTCGCTGGCAATCGTGGCAGAAAAATCAGGTTTCAACTCCCAATCTACGTTCCGCCGTGTATTTGCATGCTATCATGACTGTTCACCCATAGAATATCGTAAAATCCACACATCGTCCTGATACTAAGCTGTTTTTACCCGATGAACATCAGCGTTTACCAAATGGTAGATGCTGATTTTGTTTTAATGAGCATGTTTTTTTACCCAATGAAACACGATTTATTAATAAAAGCATTACCTTTGCGACATCGTAGTCGACAAGACAATTATTACTTAACCCAATAAAACAATTATGGACGAACAGCAACAAAAAAACTATGACGCTTGGGGTTACCTTGACCAAGCTCTTTTCACCTCATCGCATGTGAAAGCAAAAGACATCAAGATGGGAAGTACCGACTGGGACAACGTCTATCCGACCTCACCAGAAGAAATCGACCGCATGGAGGATCTCATCCAGCAGGCACAGGCTTCGGCAGATGATCCTAACGACGAACAGTTCAATGAGCGCATACGCGACCTAAAAGAGGTGGTGCACTATTCTCGCAAGCGTCACCGTACTTGGAAATTGGCACTTATCGCTGGAAGTATTCTCGGTGCCTGCATCTTTTGGTATTTCAGCAACCTAGATCAGGAATCAGTCCAAAACCGCCAGAAAGACGTGAAGATAGTAGAGTTGTGGCAGAAAGCCGACACCACTATTGCTTATCAGAAGATGGATACCGTCCTTTGGGAAAGGAATTTAAACTACAACGAGCGCCTCAATGGTGCCAATGCATATAAAGCCTACTATCTCACCGATTATAACCAGAGGGCAGAGAGTTCACGCCTCAATTCTGCAAAATACAAGCAGCAGGCAGACACCGCCTCTACCGACGAAAGGAAGAAAGCCTATATGAAGTCTTCCGAAAAGGAACAGGAAGACTACGAGAAATACAAGAAGCGCTTTGAGGAACTCGCAGCAAAAGATTTCAAGGCTGTGAAAGAACTGGCGCTGAAAGATACCCAGGGAGCTGTTGACTCTATGAAGAGCAGCAGCAATACCAAACGTGCGTGGATGATCTACCTCATCATTCTCATCCCGCTATATATCATATCAGGCTACCCCAGAGGCTATATATTATCACGTCACCGTCGCCAGGCAAGTCTCATGCGAGGCTTGCAGAAGTGGGGATTCCGTTTGGCAGCATTCTTCTTTGGAGTAGGTCTTGCCATGCAGTTACTCCCCGACGATATTGTGAAATATCGCTATTCCAACGGCTATACGGAGACCCGTAGAGAGGTCAACCCCGCCAACTTCATCTATATCGTGATGAAGATCGGACTGATGGTTGTGGGCGTATTTATCTTCTGTTTCATCTCAGTTTTCATTATGACAATCGAAACCGTCACAGGTCTGATTCGTAATTTCAACTGGCAAGAGATTTTAAGCAAGAAGACTCAGCCACAGAGCTGAAACATTTAGAATTACTTAGTTTGCGTAGGTCCGTTCCCACAGGACCAAAAGAAATGAAGGGTGCATCTTTGGGTGCACCCTTTCTATTTTCTGCCAATGAAACTTACCCGCTTCTTGTTCGTCATTTCGTTTTAGGAAACAGTTATCTGTTATTTGTAACGCAAAAAATTCGTTTTAGGAAACTTAGAGTGTAATCCGTGTAAAGTATTACCTTAAATAATTCCGTTATTTCTGACCTTAAAAATTTCTGCGGTTACAAAATGCAGGCTCTTACTCCGATTGATAAGCCGATGATGTCATTCAGACTGACGGCATGATCGAGGATCATCGAGCGGATATATAGGTCGCACGAACTGATTTCATAAAAGAACGAAATGTTTTTAGCAAACAATTTCGTGCGGTGGTTGGGAATGGTCATGGTGACACGCTGGCCTAACGCGATATTGAGTCTGAATTTTGTTGACATGAAATTGTAGTAGGCATCGGGATAGCGCCTGGGCTGTGATTTCCAGAACTCATGACCATAGACGGTATTGATGTAAATGCTGGCGGTCAGCGGTTCGATACTCCACCCGTTTTTCATGCTATGACTCCACGGAACGAAGTTCTGCTTGAGCGTCATGGTGAGTTTGCCACGTGTGCTCTGGTGGGCAGGAATATAACCGAAGAGAAGGTCGGTTTCCCATTGTCGGCGGTTACCATAATCCCATCCCAAACCAGCAGAGACCACACCCATGTTGCCTGCGTTCTGAATGATGAATTGTGTGGGAATCAGCGCGGCCCAATGCTTACGGTAACGGTGCACGCGCTTGTCATAGTAACTCTCTTTTGCCTTTTCCACGTATGTGGTGTCTGGTGGGAGTGCTTGGGCACGGAACACCACGAGGAGCATGATCAGACTAAAAATGAACCTCTTCTTCATCATATCCCTCCTTTCTGATTGTGATGATGCGATAGATGCGGTGGTCGGAACAGTCGATGCCGTAGAACAGCAGTCCGTCGCTGTAAATATTGTTCACTACGCTATTGTGGTTGTGACCATAGACGCAAAACATGAGATGGGGCAGAAAGTCTATATATCTTCGAAATGCCTTTGCCACATTATTGTTGAACTGGTCGCTATAGGGTGGGGCGTGCATGATGATGACGGTACGGTCAAACTCATCGGCACGCGCGGTAATCTCCTGTTCAATATAGTCGAAATTGGGTACTGCCGCCATATAATCATATTCTGTGGCATTGGTGTTGAGACAGAGAAATTTGACGCGTCCTGCGATGAATGAGAAATCCAAGGATCCGTAGAGTACTTGGTATGACTGATCGCCCGTGCCTAAGAAATCGTGGTTGCCTATCAATGCCACATAGGGTACATCCAGCTTCTGAAGGATCTTCCGTGTCCGTTCATACTCCTTTTTCGTGCCCGTGTCGGTGAGGTCTCCACAATGCACCACGAAATCGATGTCGTTACGCTTGTTGATGTCGTCAATCTCTGCCTTGGTATTGGTGTACCAGCCATGGGTGTCGCTGATGAAAGCGATGCGCAGGGAGTCTCTTGATGCAAACCGTTGTTCTATTTCGGCGATGGCCTGCTTGTTATGATGGGTCTCGCCTTTGTAGTTGACATCGTAGGGATGAACATCAAAAACGTCGTTGCACGCCGTCAGGAGACAGATCATGGCCATGCACAGAAAGAGGATGGTCTGCTTGGAACGCTTGTTGATATCGTTGTTGCTTTCAGTTTTCATGATGGTGATGGATATATTATTTCTTTTTGTCGGCAACAGCGGTTCAAATGGTATTAAACCGACTGATGAGTTTCTTGCGATAGAGCCGTGCCACCTTGACATGCTGAATTTGTTCGAAGGGCGGATAGAGGCGACAGACATTGTCGCACACTTCCATCAAACAGTTGATATTGATGACAAAGCGCTGGCTCACCTGTACAAAACAAGGGTCGAGGGCGAGCAATGTTTCACAGTTGACGTTACGTTTCAGGCGTATGGGTTCTTCACATCCCGACACAACGACTTCCCAGATTCGCTGGTCACTATTGTAGTAAAAGAGTCCGATGTCGGCAATGGAAACCACTCGAAAGTCAGAGAAGTTGGTATTGAAAATCAGTTTTTCGCGGTCGCGCCGTACAGTACTGTTGATGTCGGCAGGATTGTTGTCAGGCGCCTTCTGGTTGGAGGATTCGATATGGAGGCGTAAGCGCTGAATCATCGCCGAGAGTTCGTCGCGGTCAACAGGTTTGAGTAGAAAGTCGAATGCCTCATTACGAAACGAAGAAAGCATCGAGTCCTTATGTCCGGTGTACATCACCACCCGGCAACGTCCTTGCGTCAGACGTTTCACCTCGCGGATGAAATCCACTCCCGACATGCCCGGCAGTTCTACATCAAGAAAGACGAGGTCAGGAGAAGCAGCCTTGATCTGACCTTCTGCCACCGTGGTGTTGCAGGCGCTTCCCACCACTTCAATATCGTCGTATTCCAAGAGCATGCGGCTCAGAGTTTCGATGGATAGAATCTCGTCGTCTATTATGATTGTTTTCATAAGTATTTAATTTATAGTGTAACAGTTTAAATTCGTAAAATATTTACTTTATAGTGCTTTCAGGTGTCTCGGTACCGTAAGTATGGCGCTGCATCCATGGTCATTATGGATGTCGAAACGGATCTTCGAACTTTTGTTTTCTTCGTTGATAATCGCCATGGTGTGGCGGATGATATTCAGTCCGATACGTGCCTTGGCATTGTTGTAGGCACGGATGTCAAAACCAGGACCATTGTCTTTCACGCAGATACATGCCTGCTGATCGTCAATGGCAACGCTGATCATAAGATGTTTCTCGCCTTCCTTATGTTTCAGTCCATGAATGATGGCATTCTCGGTCAGTATCTGCACAAACATCGACGGGATGAGAATGGCGTTCATCTTGTCTGTTGGAGGAAAGTCATAAGACACGATAAAGTCTTGTCCCATAAGTGATTTCTCCATTTCAACAAACTGTTTCACGAAGTCTATTTCCTGGTCCAGCGTTACGAAAGTCTTGCTGGAGATGTCGAGACTCGACCGAATGAGACGCGCCAGCAGCGTCAGCCGATTGGCCTCATTGGGACCATAAGAACCGACGCACGAATTGAGCACATTAAAGATGAAGTGGGGAGAGATGCGCTGGCGCACGATGGTCAGACGGAGGTTCAGCATATCGATGTGGCGCTGTAAGGTGCGCTTGCGGTTATAGAACAGTTTTGCCAACAATACGGACACCACCACGATCAGGAAAGCAACGATTCCCCCCATGATATGGAGATTGACTTGATAGTTGGCACGCTCCTCCTGCACCCGGAGCTGGTTGTGGAGTCGCAACGTATCTTCACTTAAACGCACCATGATATCGTTCGCTCGCGCGATATTCTGTCGGTTCATGATACTGTCGTGGGTCTCATAAACACTCTTCTGCAAGCGGTAGGCACGTGAATAGTCACCCGTACGCGCGTAATACTCACTCAGATACTCGTAGCGTATGTCTTTTAGCATCGGATTGACCGGAGCGGAAAGGTGTTCCTGTCTCAAGGTGTGCTCAATGTCTGCATAGTGTCCTGCATGGAGTGCAAGACCGATACGTATGGTGTTGCAATAGAACACGCCAGCCTCTATGTTTCGTTGGTGGAAGAAAGGTTCAACCTGTTCGAGATAAACACGTGATGAATCAGACTGATGGAGTCGGAGAAAGACGTCTGCCATATTGAGCTTGCAAATCTTCATGTCGAGCACATCAGGGGTTCCCTTTTGCTCCAAATGGCGTTGCAGTCTGCGAAAGGCTTTCAGCGATTGCCTGTATTGTTTTTGGTAATAATAGGTATTACCATAGTTGTTAAGAAACACGATCTGCATGGCAGGAGTGAGGTCGTCAAAACGCTGATCTACGATTTTGTAACTCCTGAGTGCAGAGGGGAAGTCGCCAAGAGCAGTATAAACCCGACCGAGTCCCATACGATAGGAGAGTGTCTGCGTATCGTTTCTACCCAATGAGTCGGCAAGCACGAGGGCTTTTCTAAACCAATGTGAAGCCTTCGTTAGATCATGTTTCTCGGCATAGGCATCCGCCATATTAGCCGCCAAGTCGGGCAAGTAGCTTGTCTGGTCGCTAACAGACAATAACTGGTATGCGCTACGGTAAAGTCTCACTACGCTGTCGGGATTGCCATGGAGCAGATAGAGATGAGAACCGCGTGCTGCCAACATCCTGGCGCGCATACCGTTGATGCGGGGCGAGACAGGAAACGCCTTGAGAAAATGTTCTGCCTTATCCACATAAAACAAAGAGGAGTCTGGTGTGACGGTCATCAGGAAATGCGAAGCGTAAAGCAGGGCATAGTCGTAATATTCGAGCGAATCATCGGCAGTCGCCATGGCGTGACGGATGGAATCTACAGAACCCGGCTGTTGCCGCTTGAGCGAATCTCCCAAAGCCATCAGACGCTGCGTCTTGGCGGCCGAACGACAGTTGGAAGAATCAGAATTAAACTGGCAGGCAGAAAAAGCCAGCACAGCAATGGTGGCGAACGCCAACCCGAATATTTTTTTCGGTATAGGAATTGATTGTTTATTCATTATATATTTTCAATGCTGCAAAATTAGTGAAAAATTCTTCAAAATGTAATAGATTCCAGAAAATTTTATGTAATTTTGCGCACAGAAACATTGCTTTTTATGGTACACAATATATTCAAAGGCTTGGGCATCGCCCTGATTACACCATTTACAGAGAACGGAGAGGTTGACTACAAGTCGCTTCATCGCCTCGTGGAATATCAGTTGGACAACGGTGCCGATTTTTTCTGCATTCTCGCAACAACAGGCGAGACACCCACATTGACCGCAGAAGAGAAAAAGAAAATCAAGGAATTGGTGATTAACACAGTAGGCGGAAAGGTACCCATCCTCGTAGGCTGTGGCGGCAACAATACAACTGCCGTTGTCGAAGAGTTGCAGAATGGCGACTTCAAAGGCATTGATGGTGTGCTGAGCGTCTGCCCATATTATAACAAGCCATCGCAGGAAGGCCTTTACCAACACTTCAAAGCCATTGCGGCTGCTACTCAGTTACCCGTAGTACTATATAATGTACCGGGAAGAACAGGTGTCAACCTGAAGGCGGAAACCACCGTCAGACTTGCACGCGACTGCCACAATATCGTGGCTATCAAAGAGGCAAGCGGCAATCTGGAGCAGGTGGATGAAATCATCAAGAACAAGCCCAACGACTTTGATGTCATTTCAGGCGACGATGCGCTTACCTTCCCCATGATATCATGCGGAGCCGTCGGTGTGATCAGCGTTATAGGCAATGCGCTGCCACGCGAGTTCTCTAAGATGATTCGCTTGCAGTTGCGAGGTGAATACGATGGCGCACGAAAGATACACCACCGCTTTACCGATCTTTTCTCGCTCTTGTTTGTAGATGGCAATCCTGCAGGCGTTAAGGCGATGCTTCACGAAATGGGATTCATCGACAATATCTTACGACTGCCATTGGTTCCCACACGCATCTCAACGTTGCAGCGCATGAGCGAGATCATGAAGGAACTGAAAATCTAAAGTATCAAGTGTCTTATGGAGGAAAACAGGGTTATTCACGAAATTACGCCCTTGATGGGCAAAGACTCCCTCTACATAGCCGACCGCAGAAAGAAGGAGTTTACTTATCCTATTCACAATCATGAAGTGTTTGAACTCAACTTTGTGGAACATGCATCAGGTGTGAGGAGAATTGTGGGTGACTCTAATGAGGTGATCGGAGAATACGACCTTGTCCTCATAACCAGTCCTGACCTTGAACATGTATGGGAACAAAACGAATGTAAGAGTGAAGACATACGCGAAGTCACTGTACAGTTCTATATCGACTTGAGCGAAGACGGTTTCTTCGGTAGGAATCCATTCAACTCGCTACGGAAGATGATGCTTGAAGCAAGGAAAGGATTGGCCTTCCACATGGAAGACATCCTCCGCGTCTATAACCTTATAGATACACTCAGCTCTATCAAAGACGGTTTTTATGCTGTGACACAGTTTCTTGCCATACTCTACGAACTGTCGAAAAGCACTAAAATGCGCCCGCTGGCAAGCAATAGTTACGCCAAGGTAGAAGTGGCAAGCGACTCAAGACGCGTGCTCAAGGTTAAGAATTTCATAGCCAAAAACTATATGGACGAGATCAGACTCGGAACACTTGCTGATATTGCAGGCATGAGTCCGTCGGCATTCAGCCGATTCTTCAAACTCCATACCGGAAGGACACTCAGCGACTATGTCATTGACATGAGACTGGGATATGCCAGCAGAATGCTTGTGGATACCTCAAAAAGCGTGGCGGAAATATGCTACGAATGTGGCTTCAACAACCTCAGCAATTTCAATCGTATCTTTAAGAAGAAGAAAGACTGTTCACCGACTGAGTTTCGGGAGAACTACCACAAGACACGAATCATCATTTGATAACAACAAGACGAGGGCGCAATCAGCTTACGACAAGTGCATTCGAAAACAGGTCTGAATAATATATTATCGTGAAAGAGAAAGAAATACAAATCAGCGATTACAACTATCCGTTGTCCGATGAACGCATAGCAAAATTCCCATTGCCCGTGCGCGACCAATCTAAATTGCTGATCTATCAGCAAGGAAACATTTCAGAAAGTAAGTTCTACCACCTCGCAGAATTCCTGCCGAAAGGTGCCCTGATGGTGTTCAACAATACAAAGGTGATACAGGCAAGACTACATTTCCGAAAGGAAACAGGAGCACTCATTGAAGTGTTTCTGCTCGAACCGGCAGAACCGGCAGACTATGAACAGATGTTCCAAACCAACAAAAAATGCAGTTGGCTCTGCCTCGTGGGAAATCTCAAGAAATGGAAAGAGGGAACACTCTGCAGAACCATCACGGTCAAGCAACATACCCTCACCATCAAAGCCACGAGAAAAGGCGAACACGGTACGAGTCAATGGGTGGATTTCGAATGGGACAATACAGATGTAAACTTTGCAGATATACTCGATGTGGCTGGCGAACTCCCTATACCTCCGTATCTCAACAGAGAAACACAGGAAAGCGACAAAACTACCTATCAGACCGTATATTCTAAAATAAAAGGAAGTGTGGCTGCACCAACAGCGGGACTCCACTTCACACCGGAGGTGCTCGCAGACCTCGACCGTCACGGAGTGGAATGCGAGGAACTCACACTGCATGTTGGAGCAGGAACCTTTAGACCGGTGAAAAGCCAACACATTGGCGAACACGACATGCACACAGAATATATTGCTGTCAGAAAACATACATTGGAGCGCCTCGTGGAGCACAATGCCAATGCCATTGCCGTAGGAACCACCAGCGTCAGAACGCTGGAGAGCCTATATTATATAGGTCTGAAACTCGAATGCAACCCGGAACTCACCGAAGAACAACTTCATGTTTGCCAGTGGGAACCATACGAAGAGGAAAACGGAGCCGGAACAGACAGTAAACTGCCTGCAAAAAAGGCTTTGGAGAATATCATCGCATGGCTCGATAGTCACCATCTGACCACACTTCACTCTTCCACTCAAATCATCATCGCACCAGGCTATGAATATAAAATAGTGAAGATGCTCATCACCAATTTCCATCAGCCGCAAAGCACGTTGCTCTTGCTGGTCAGCGCATTTGTGAAAGGCGACTGGAAACGCATCTACGACTACGCATTAAGCCACGATTTCCGTTTCCTGAGCTATGGCGACTCTTCGCTCCTCATACCATAAACGGAGAAGTAAACAAGCAAATAGTAACAAATAGTTGAGATATGAAATACGGATTTGTAAATGTCGCAGCAGCTGTTCCTGCAGTAAAAGTGGCAGACACAGCATACAACGTCTTTGAAATCGAGAAAATCATTGCCGACGCAGAGGGCAGGGGAGTGGAGATTCTCTGCTTTCCAGAACTATGTATCACGGGCTATACCTGTCAGGATCTGTTCAGACAACAGCTGTTACTAACACAGGCGGAAGAGGGACTCATGACGCTTCTTGATTTTACAAGACAGCTCAACGTCATCTGCATCGTGGGACTACCCGTACAGACAGGAGGAATGTTGCTCAACTGCGCAGCTGTCATCCAAGCAGGTACACTGCTCGGACTCGTGGCAAAAACATATCTGCCCAACTACAACGAGTTCTATGAGAAACGATGGTTCGCTTCTGCGCAAGATCTCAAAACAACGGAAGTTTACTTAGCAGGATCACCCGTCGCGCTGACTGCACAACCCACCATCTTCCAAACAACGGACGGAGTGAAGTTTGGAGTGGAAATATGTGAGGACGTATGGGCACCTGTGCCACCAAGTAACAATCTCACACTGGCTGGAGCAGATATTATCTTCAACTGCTCAGCAAGCAACGAACTCACCGGCAAACATAAATACCTTCGCAACCTGCTCATGCAACAGAGTGCAAGAACCATTAGCGGATACGTTTATGCTTCATCGGGATTCGGTGAATCTACGCAAGATGTGGTCTATGGAGGTAATGCCATAATTTTTGAAAACGGACACTTGCTCGCTGAAGGCGAACGCTTCTCGCTGCAGCCACAGATACAAGTGGCACAAATCGATGTGGACCGACTCAGAACGGACAGAATGGACAATACCACGTTTGTAAATGCCCAACGAGAAGCTTTTGCGCAGATTATTTCATGTAAAATGGTGGAATCAGCTGAGTTTAAACTGTCAAGATACGTAGATCCGCATCCGTTCACTCCCGACGATGACGATATGCAGGAAAGTTGCGAAGAAATACTCAACATCCAGTCGGCTGGTCTTGCCAAACGATTGGTACATACCAATTGCCAGAAGGTTGTGATAGGAATAAGCGGCGGTCTCGACTCGACGTTGGCTTTGCTCGTATGTGTCAGAACATTCGATATGCTTGACTACGATAGAAAAGGGATATTGGGAGTCACCATGCCTGGATTTGGTACTACAGACCGCACGCACGACAATGCAATCCGTCTCATGCAGACACTGGGCATCAGCCAAAAGGAAATAAGTATTGCCAAAGCAGTCAAACAACATTTTGAAGACATCGGACAGGATATTGACACGCATGATGTGACCTACGAAAACTCGCAAGCAAGAGAGCGCACGCAAATTCTTATGGATCTCGCCAACAAGGAAAACGCACTCGTCATCGGAACTGGTGACCTTTCTGAACTCGCGCTGGGATGGGCAACCTATAACGGCGACCACATGTCAATGTACGGAGTCAATGCAGGAGTACCCAAAACGCTGATACAGTATCTGATAAGATACATGGCAGAACTTGAACTGTTCAACGAACAAAAAGCAACGCTCATCGACGTTATTGATACACCTATCTCGCCAGAACTGACACCGGCTGACGACGAAGGACAAATCAAACAGAAGACAGAAGACCTTGTAGGTCCCTACGAACTGCACGACTTCTTTCTCTACTATTTCCTGAGATTTGGATTCAGACCCAGAAAGATCATGATGCTTGCAGAACAAGCTTTCGACGAGAAATATGACAGGAAAACCATCAAAAAATGGCTGACCACATTCTGCCGCAGATTCTTTAACCAGCAATTCAAGCGATCTTGTCTGCCTGACGGACCGAAAGTGGGAAGCGTCAGCCTCTCGCCAAGAGGTGACTGGAGAATGGCAAGTGATGCCTCAAATGCATTGTGGGTAAAAGAATGTGAAAGCTTATAACACTTTAAAAACAAAATGCCAGATAACAAACAACCACGCCGCACAAGAAAACCGGCGACTGATAATACTTTCGTACACGTTCAGCCGCAAGCTACAGAAATAGAAAAAACTGTGCTCGGAGCACTCATGATCGACAAAGATGCCTATTCGGTGGTCTGTGAGCTGCTGTATCCTGAAAGTTTCTATGAACCTCGAAACCAAAAAATCTATGAGGCAATAAGAGAACTCGAATTGCGCGAAAAACCTGTTGATGTATGGACTGTGACCGAACAGTTGGCTCATCAAGGGGACCTCGAAGATGTTGGAGGACCAGGGTATGTTACTGAACTCTCCTCAAGGGTTTCCTCATCGGCAAGTATCGAATATCACGCAAGAATCATTGCGCAGAAATTCCTCGCACGACAGCTGATTTCCTATGCCAGCGTCATCGAAACGAAAGCTTTTGACGAAACGATAGATGTGGAAGATCTGATGCAGGAGGCAGAAGGTTCGCTCTTCGAACTCTCGCAAAAGAATATGAAGAAGGACTATACCCAAATCGACCCGGTCATCAAAAATGCTGTAGATGGCATTCAAAAGGCTGCAGCAAACAAAGACGGACTGACGGGTGTTTCCACTGGTTATTATAAACTTGATGATATGACCAGTGGATGGCAAGCCTCTGACTTAATCATCATCGCAGGACGACCTGCCATGGGTAAAACGTCATTCGCACTCTCCATGGCTAAGAATATTGCTTCAGACAATAAAGTTCCGATGGCTTTCTTCTCTCTTGAAATGAGCAATACGCAATTGGTCAACAGGTTGATTTCTAACGTATGCGAAATCCAGGGTTCGAAAATACTCAACGGACAACTGCACCCTGACGAATGGGATAGGCTTGACAAACGACTCAACAATCTATTGGGAGCACCGCTTTATGTGGATGATACGCCGGGACTGTCGGTTTTCGAACTGCGCACAAAGGCACGACGCCTCGTCAGAGAACATGGGGTGAAGATTATCATGATCGACTATCTACAGTTGATGAACGCTCAAGGTATGAGGTTCTCTTCACGACAAGAGGAGGTATCGACCATCAGCCGCTCACTCAAAGGACTCGCAAAGGAACTCAATATCCCTATCATCGCACTCTCGCAGCTGAACCGTGGTGTTGAAAGCCGAGAAGGTAATGATGGAAAACGACCTCAATTGTCTGACTTGCGTGAATCGGGTGCCATTGAGCAGGATGCGGACATGGTGCTCTTTGTTCACAGACCAGAATACTACCATATTTATCAAGATGAACACGGACACGACCTCAGAGGTATGGCACAGATTATCATTGCCAAACACCGTAAAGGTGCGACTGGTGATGTGTTGCTCAACTTCAGAGGTGAGTTTACACGATTTGAGAATCCGGAAGACGGCAAACTCAACACTAAGAACGGAAATGACGGCGGAGGTGAAATTCTTGGCAGCAAAGTGAATGGGGGAGACCAAGGTGGCACGATGGAATCTCCGTTTGGCTATGATGGACCTGACGGACCTATGCCTTTCTAACAATAATAATATGCAGATATAAACTAAAATACTTAAAATCATGAAGAAACTATTATTAGGTGACGAAGCCATTGCGCAAGGAGCTCTCGATGCTGGATTGAGCGGCGTCTATGCCTATCCTGGAACTCCGTCAACGGAAATTACCGAGTATATCCAAGGCTCTGCACTCGCACGCGAATGGGGAGTGCACAGTCGTTGGTCAACCAACGAGAAAACTGCAATGGAGGCAGCATTGGGAATGTCCTTCATGGGTAAAAGAGCCATGGTCTGCATGAAACATGTAGGTCTGAATGTATGCGCCGACCCGTTTGTCAACTCGGCAATGACGGGAACAAACGGTGGACTCATCGTTCTAGTGGCTGACGACCCATCAATGCACTCTTCACAGAATGAACAAGATAGCAGATTCTATGGTAAGTTTGCCATGATTCCCACACTCGAACCCGCAAGCCAACAAGAGGCTTACGATATGATGGAAGAAGCTTTCCAACTCTCTGAAGAACAACATCTGCCAGTACTCGTGCGTGTTACAACTCGCATGGCTCACTCTCGTGCCGTGGTGAAAGTGAAAGAGACACCAAGACAACAAAACGAACTCAACTACAATGCTCAGGCTTCTAACTGGGTATTGCTGCCTGCTTTTGCTAGAAAACGTAATGCTATCGTTACTGCGCAACAAGCAGAACTCGAAACTATTGCAGAAAAGAGTTCACACAATAAATATGAGGATGCTGCTGATCATTCCATGGGTATTATCGCTACGGGAATTGCCTATAACTACCTGATGGAATGTTTCCCTAACGGTTGTCCGTTCCCCGTACTCAAAATCAGTCATTACCCGTTACCAAAAGCGTTAGTAAGACGAATGACAGAGGCATGTGAGAGTGTGCTGATTGCAGAAGAAGGACAACCATTCGTAGAAGAAATGGTGCGTGGCGTAATGCCTGGAAATACTGTCATCAAAGGAAGACTCACAGGAGAACTTCCACGTACAGGAGAACTTAATCCAGACCTCATCAAAAAGGCTTTGGGTATAGAAAGCGACGAGAGGTATGCTACGTGTGAGGATGTCGTGCCACGCCCACCTGCACTCTGTCAAGGTTGTGGACACCGCGATGTATATGCTGCTCTCAACCAAGTATTGCTTGACTATCCCAACGCACGCGTATTTGGCGATATTGGTTGCTACACTCTCGGTTTCCTTCCACCATACAAAGCTATTCACTCTTGTGTAGATATGGGGGCGTCTATTACAATGGCTAAAGGAGCGTCAGATGCCGGACAATGGCCTGCTGTTGCCATCATCGGAGATTCTACATTTACTCATTCGGGAATGACAGGACTCTTAGATGCCATCAACGAAAATGCTGACATCACAGTTATCATCAGCGACAACCTCACCACAGCAATGACAGGTGGACAAGACTCGGCTGGAACTAATAAGTTTGAAGCCATCTGCCGAGGACTGGGACTAAGCGAGGAGCATCTCAAAGTGGTTGTCCCCCTGCCTAAAAACATGGCAGCAATCACACAGACCATTCGTGACGAAATCAACTATCATGGTCCTAGTGTGATCATTCCAAGACGTGAGTGCATGCAGACGTTGCAAAGACATCTGAAGCAGAAAAAGAATGCCGAGCGAAAATAACATATTCCGTATAATACTAAAACCAAGAACAAGATGAAAACAGATATCATACTATGCGGTGTCGGCGGACAAGGAATTCTCTCTATTGCCACGATTATCGGTGAAGCCGCAATGAACGAAAACCTTTATATCAAACAGGCTGAAGTACACGGAATGTCACAACGTGGAGGTGATGTGCAGTCCAATCTGCGCATCTCTGATAAACCTATCGCCAGCGACCTTATTGCAAAAGGTAAGGCTGATGTTATCATCTCCATGGAACCTATGGAGGCTCTACGCTATTTGCCGTTCCTCAACGAAGAGGGATGGATTATCACTTCTGCATCTCCCTTTGTCAATATACCAAACTATCCAGAAATGGCAGTTATTGAGCATGACCTCAAAAAATTACCACACGTTATCATGCTCGATATCGAACAACTGGCCAAGGACAATGGTGTGCCTCGTTCTGCCAACGTAATTCTTCTGGGAGCTGCACAAAAGGCTTTGAATATTGAATATGATAAGTTGGAAGCTGCCATACAACGGGTATTCGCCAGAAAAGGAAAAACTATCGTCGAGGCGAATATCAAGGCATTGGCCATTGGAAAGGAACACCAATTATGAAACAGACACCTATAGATCCAAAACTCATTGACTCACTGGTAGGCGAACTGGGCATTAACGACTTTGCTAAAGCAACTATACGAGAAGTTAAACTCGTGGCTGCACGGGCAGAGAAACAGTCTGGAGTGGAGTTTATCAAAATGGAAATGGGTATTCCAGGACTTCCTGCAGCAAAGGTAGGGGTGGAAGCTCAGATGAAAGCGTTGGGCAACGGAATAGCTAATCTGTATCCTGATATTCAGGGACTGCCCGAACTGAAAAATGAAGCGTCACGCTTCGTCAAAGCATTCATCGGCATTGATATCGCACCTGAAGGATGTGTGCCCGTTTGTGGTTCCATGCAGGGTACGTTTGCTTCTTTCTTGACTTGTTCGCAGGCTGACAGCAAAAAAGATACGGTTCTATTCATTGATCCAGGATTCCCTGTACAGAAAATGCAATTGCAGGTTATGGGGGTAAAATATGAAACATTTGATGTCTATAGTTACCGGGGAGAACGTCTGGGTGAGAAACTTGAATCTTATCTGAAACAAGGTAATATCTGTGCTATTGTCTATTCAAACCCCAATAATCCGTCGTGGATTTGTCTCAACGAGGAAGAACTCAAGACGATTGGACAACTGGCCACTCAATACGATGCGATTGTGATGGAAGACCTTGCATATTTTGCCATGGATTTCCGTCGAGACTTGAGTAAACCGTTCCTGCCTCCGTACCAACCGACGGTAGGTCGCTATACAGACAATTACATCCTGCTGATTAGCGGATCTAAAGCTTTCAGTTATGCGGGTGAGCGTATTGGTGTGACATGCATCTCGGACAAACTGTTTCATCGCCATTTCGATGAACTTGCAGCAAGATATGGAGGATTGACCTTCGGACCAGTTTTCTCTACACGCATGCTTTATGCTTTGTCCTCTGGAACTAGTCATTCTGCACAATATGCTATGGCAGCCATGCTGCGAGCTGCTTCTAATGGGGAATATGATTTCCGAAGCGAAGTAAGTGTCTATGGAAAAAGAGCACATCAACTGAAAGAAATATTCCTTCGACATGGATTCCATATTGTCTATGATAAAGACTTGGACGAACCTGTAGCGGATGGATTCTATTTCACCATAGGATACAAAAATATGAGTAGCGGACAATTGGCTTACGAATTGATGAGTTATGGTGTTTCAGCAATATGCCTCGTAACTACAGGATCTGACCAAGAAGGATTGCGGGTGTGCACTTCTTTCATTGAAGATCACCAATATGCACAATTGGAAGAAAGAATGAGTATTTGGGAAGAAAACCATCAATAAACCAACAAATTGAATCAGCATACAAGAAAGAAGGTCCGGTTTTAAATGATCTTTAGTAAAGCCGGAACTTCTTTTTGTTTATTTTATAGTGAACTTTAAAAACTCTTCATAACGAAAGTCTTTCATTAAACACTAAAACTCTGTACTTTTACTTTTCTGCAACACAAGTACTTATGATAGTTTTTCGTCGTTCTTTTTATAAAAAATTACATTTTACATAAGAATAGAGTAGGGGGAGTGAATTATCGCGCCATACGATATATTTCTCGCATTTCATTCTGACCCAAAACCTCCATGGCACCCACGGTAATCTTTCCACCACGAGAGCATTTGTCAACCATCACCTCTAGCTCTTCCTCGGTAATTTCACGACCGAGAAGTTCGTGAATTGAAGTCGGCATACCAATTTCATGATAAAACTTCTCCACAGCTTCAATACCGGATAGAGCAGTCTGCCGAGGATTGGCAAAATCGTTTGTGACTCCCATGACGTTGACAGCAAATTGAACAAAACGATTCAAGTGTCGATCCATGACAAAACGTGCCCATGAGGGCCAAAGGGCTGCAAGGCCAGCTCCGTGTGTTACACCAAACAAAGCACTCAGTTCGTGCTCAAGACGGTGGGTTGCGAAATCTTTTTCTGTTCCACACTCAGTCAGGTCATTGTGTGCAAGAGAGCCAGCCCACATAATTTGGGCACGATAACGATAATTCTCAGGATCTTTGAGTACCAATGGCAGCACATCCTTCACCGTACGCATCAATGATTCTGCAATACCATCAGTCAATGTCATTTCCTCATATTTGGAAAAATAACGTTCCATGGTGTGCATCATAATATCTGTACCGCCAGCAGCTGTCTGATAAGAAGGTAAGGTGTAAGTCCGCTCTGGGTTCATTACAGCAAACTTACAGCGACATAAATCGCTGTTTATGCCACGTTTCAATAAACCGTCATCTTTCGTTATCACGCAACTTGAAGACATTTCGCTTCCTGCAGCAGGAATAGTGAGGACAGTGCCAACTGGCAGGCATTGCTGAGGAACAGCCTTTCCGTCCCAAAAATCCCAAACATCACCGTCATAATGCACACCATAGGCAATAGCCTTTGAAGAGTCTATAACACTACCGCCGCCAACGGCAAGAATAAAATCCACATCATGTTTGCGACACAAATCAATTCCTTCATAAACTTTACTTAGCAGAGGATTTGGCACCACGCCGCCAAGTTCAACAAATGATAAACCAGCGTCACGCAATTGTGTGCCCACCACATTCAGAAAACCAGTTTTTTCTGCAGAACCACCGCCATAATGTAGTAATATCTTATGGCCGCCATAAGCACTTACAAGACTACCTATTTGTTTTTCAGCATTACTGCCAAAAACTACACGCGTAGGTGCATAGAAATTAAAATCCTTAATCATAGATTTGTTTTTTTATATACTGTTATTTATCATAACTGTCATTGTTTTATCTTCTAGACGAGCTATTTATAATGCAAATATAATAATAATCCACGAGACAGAACATAGATGTTTAAAATATTTATAATATTTTCCCCAATTCGGGACAAAATAGCGATTAGTTAAATATAAAGACAGATACGCAAAACTCTTCCCATGCTATCAGACATGGGCTGTATATAAAGAATCGAAAGAGATTATGGCTCATCCGACATTTCTAGTGAAAAAGTCAATGTAAAATAAAAGAAAACTGCCGAAGTTTTTGTATATTTGAATAACCACAAACAAATATATAAGATTGCTAAAGTGCAATTATCAGTTCTTTTATAAATACAAAATCAATTCCTTAATAACTTTCCTTACAGCTTACAACAAATATTAGACAATACTGAATTTACACAGCCATCGTGT